>NZ_NFIL01000019.1:0-62832 GCF_002161755.1 Flavonifractor sp. An4
GGATTTTCACCCGCTATGATAAGCTCGACTCCTCATTCCTTGCCTTCGTTTACATTGGCGCTATCGCCATTTTGTTGAAATGATGCAATACTCTGCAATTTTTAAAACAAGGCCTAGTTGGACACATTCATATATGGCGTTATCCGTGACAGTGATTCTTCCACCCAACCGGCGGACTGATTGCGCAGCTTCTCGCGGTGTGTGGCTTCAGGAAAACGGCTGGAGAGGAACCGGCGCGCTCTTTGCCCGGGGTGATGGCCGCCTTGCCCGGGACGGGAAATGGGCATCCTCCGCCGGTAAAATATGCCTCTTGACGGCGTTTTCTATTTTATAAGGTAGCGGCGGTATATCGTGCCGCCTTAACTTTGATGAAAAGGTTAAAACCTTTCTTTTCTGAAAAAATAAAATCCCCCAAAGCCTTGCGGCTTCAGGGGATTATTCTGGTGGACGATACAGGACTTGAACCTGTGACCTCCCGCACGTCAAGCGGATGCTCTACCAGCTGAGCTAATCGTCCGAACAGCATGGACTATTATAGCGAAAAGAAAGGTGCTTGTCAACACTTTTTTGAAATTTCTCTTTTCAAGGCCGGAAAGTGCTGGTATACTGAGAAAAACACCATAAACAAGGAGGAAATGGTATGGCAGGACGGGTGGTTCTCATTACCGGCGGCAGCCGGGGCATCGGCGCGGCGGCGGCCCGGCGGTTTGCCGCCGGGGGAGACCGGGTGGTGGTCAACTACTGCCGCTCCAGAGAGAAAGCGGAGGCTCTGGCGGAGGAGATCGGCGGCTGGGCGGTCCAGGCCGACGTGTCAGACTCGGCCCAGGTACGGAATATGGTTGACAATGTGTTGGATAAATTTTGTCAACTTGACATTCTGATATGCAACGCAGGCATTGCCCAGCAGAAATTATTTGGCGATCTGACGGACGAGGATTGGCGGCGGATGTTTGCCGTCAACGTGGACGGAATGTTCTACACCATCCGGGCGGCGCTGCCTCATTTCATTCATTGCAAGGCAGGAAAAATTTTGACTTTGTCCTCTATGTGGGGACAGGTGGGAGGCTCCTGCGAGGTGGCCTATTCTGCCGCAAAAGCTGCTGTCATCGGGCTTACAAAGGCTCTGGCCAAGGAGGTTGGGCCCTCTGGGATCACGGTGAACTGTGTGTCTCCCGGGGTCATTGATACCGAGATGAACGGCAACCTGGGCCCCGAGGATCTGGCCGCTTTGGCGGAGGAGACCCCCCTGGAGCGCATCGGCCGGCCGGAGGATGTGGCGGAGGCCCTGTGGTATCTGGCTTCCGACGCTGCAAACTTTATCACGGGACAGGTTTTGTCCCCCAATGGCGGACTGATTATCTGAAAATGCCTGCCTACATTCATAAATTGTTCATACTTCACACAAGGGCTGCCTGCCAAGGGGCGGCCCTTGTGCATTTTTGAGGTTGACAATTTCCGGTGACACGCATATAATTGTCAACAACTTCTTGAAGGAGGAATGAACGATGAAAAAGTCTCGCATCCTGTCTCTTGCGCTGGCGGGTGCGCTCAGCTTCTCCATGCTGGCCGGCTGCGGCGGCGGCACCGAGGGCGGCTCCGCCAATACCCCCGCCGGTGGCAATGAAACCACCAGCGGCAGCACCGAAGGCACCATTCAGATCGGCGGCATCGGCCCCCTGACCGGCTCCGCTGCTGTTTACGGCCTGGCCACCAAGCAGGGCGCCGAAATCGCCATTGAGGAGATCAACGCTCTGGGCGGCCTGCAGTTCTCCCTGAATTCCCAGGACGACGAGGGCGACATTGAGAAGGCTGTTAACGCCTACGGCAAGCTGAAGGACGACGGCGCCAAGATCATCTACGGCTGCACCACCACCAACCCCTGCGTGGCCGTGGCTGCCGAGACCTATAACGACCGTTACTTCCAGCTGACTCCCTCTGCCTCTTCCACCGACGTGACTGCGGGCAAGGACAACGTGTTCCAGGTGTGCTTCACCGACCCCAACCAGGGCGTGACCGCCGCCAACTATATTAAGGACAACAACCTGGGTACCAAGGTCGCTGTCATCTACAACAACGGCGATGCCTACTCCACCGGCATCTACAACTCCTTCCAGGCCACTGCCAAGGAGATCGGCCTGGAGGTTGTGACCGTTCAGACCTTCCCCGATGACACCAACACCGACTTCAACGTGCAGCTGTCTGCCGCCAAGGACGCCGGCGCCGATCTGGTGTTCATGCCCATCTACTACACCCCCGCTTCCCTGATCCTGTCCCAGGCCAAGAGCATGGGCTATGAGCCCACCTTCTTCGGCTGCGACGGTATGGACGGTATCCTGGACCTGGAGGGCTTTGACAAGAGCCTGGCCGAGGGCCTGATGCTCATGACTCCCTTCAACGCCTGGGGCGAGGACGAGCGCACCAAGACCTTCGTCAGCGAGTATGAGGCTGCTTACGGCGGTATCCCCAACCAGTTCGCCGCTGACGGCTACGACTGTATGTACGCCATCTATGAGGCCTGCACCGCTGCCGGCGTTACCGCCGACATGAGCGCCGAGGAGATCTGCGAGGCTCTGATCGCTCAGTTCACCTCCAGTGACTTCAGCGTGGACGGCCTGACCGGCACCGGCATGACCTGGTCCGCCAACGGCGAGGTCTCCAAGGCCCCCGTGGTCGTCAAGGTCGAGGGCGGCGTGTACGTCACCCAGTAAGTGCATCAGCTTCCGCTGACATAGGAAATGAAAGCGGGTTGCCGGGGGGACCCGGCAGCCCGCTTTTCCCCATGTATCCCCAATCGGATGTATGGTGGAAACATCGGCAGCCCGCAGGACCGCCGATGTTTCTGCCATACACAGAACAGAGAAAACAAGTAGAGAGGTGAATGGTTTGAGCTTCCTCAATAATCTGATCACCGGTATCAGCCTGGGCAGCGTCTACGCCATCATCGCCCTGGGCTACACCATGGTGTACGGCATCGCAAAGATGCTGAACTTTGCCCACGGCGACGTCATCATGGTGGGCGCCTATGTGACCTTCTTTGCCACCGGCAGCTTTAATCTGCCCCCTGTGGTGGGCGTACTGCTGGCTGTGGTGGTGTGTACCGTCCTGGGCGTCGTCATCGAAGGACTGGCCTACAAGCCCCTGCGTCAGGCGTCCTCCCTGGCGGTGCTCATCACCGCCATTGGCGTCAGCTATTTCCTGCAAAACGCCGCCCTGCTGCTGTGGGGCGCCGATCCCAAGGTGTTTACCCCCGTCATCCCTGAGGGCTCCCTGCCCATCTCCGGTGTGAACATCACCTATGTGTCTCTGGTTACCGTACTGGCTTGCATCATCATCATGCTGGCCCTCACCTGGTTCACCAGTAAGACCAAGATGGGCAAGGCCATGCGGGCCTGCTCCGAGGATAAGGCGGCCGCTCAGCTCATGGGCATCAACGTCAACCGCACCATCTCCATGACCTTTGCCATCGGTTCCGCTCTGGCCGCCATCGCCGGTGTGCTGCTGTGCTCCAGCTATCGGACTCTGATGCCCACCACCGGCTCCCTGCCCGGCATCAAGGCCTTTACCGCTGCCGTGTTCGGCGGCATCGGCTCCATCCCCGGTGCCATGCTGGGCGGCATCCTGCTGGGTATCATCGAGACCTTTGCCAAGGTGATCAATACCAACATCTCCGACGCGGTGGTCTTTGCGGTGCTCATCATCGTGCTGCTGGTGAAGCCCGCCGGCCTGCTGGGCAAGACCGTCCGCGAGAAAGTGTGAGGTGAGGGATATGAAGAAATTGACTTCCGGCCGGAAACGGCTGATCAACAACACCATCACCTACGCCATTGTCATTGCGGCCTTTGTGATCCTTCAGGTGCTCAATGCGGGCGATATGCTGTCCTCCTCTCTGCAGGGCCAGCTGGTGCCCATCTGCGCCTATATCGTCATGGCTCTGTCCCTCAATCTGGTGGTAGGTATCTCCGGTGAGCTGAGCCTGGGCCACGCCGGATTTATGAGCGTGGGCGCCTTTTCCGGCGTAGTGACCGCCATGTCCCTCCAGGATGCCATTCCCAACGGAGCGGTCCGCCTGGTGGTGGCCATGATCGTGGGCGCGGTGCTGGCCGGTATTGCCGGCGTCATCGTGGGTGTGCCTGTGCTCCGTCTGCGGGGTGACTACCTGGCCATCGTGACTCTGGCCTTCGGCGAGATCATCCGCAACATCATGAACGTGCTCTATGTGGGCGTGGATAAGAACGGCCTCCACTTCTCTCTGGAGAATGAGATGGCCCTCAACCTGGAGGAGGGCGGCAAGGCTATCCTGAAGGGGCCCATGGGCTTCACCACCAACGTGAAGCTGGCCTCCTTCACCGCCGGCTTTATCCTGGTGCTCATTGCCCTGACTGTGGTGCTCAATCTGGTGAACAGCCGCTCCGGCCGGGCCATCATGGCCCTGCGGGACAACCGCATCGCCGCCGAGAGCGTGGGCATCGGCGCTACCAAGTACAAGCTGATGGCCTTCGTTACCTCCGCCGTTATGGCGGGCGCCGCGGGCGTGCTCTACGCCATGAACTTCTCTTCCGTGGCCCCCAAGAAGTTTGATTTCAACACCTCTATTCTGGTGCTGGTGTTCGTGGTGCTGGGCGGTATCGGCAACATCCGCGGCTCCATCATCGCCGCCGCCTTCCTCACCTACCTGCCCGAGCTGCTGCGTGCCATCAACCTGGATGAGTACCGGATGCTGGTGTACGCCATTGTGCTCATTCTGGTGATGATCGCCACCAATAACCCGGTGATGCGCGGATTCTTCAACGGCATCAAGGAGAAATTCCGCAAGTCGCCGGAACAGCCGGCCGAGAAGGGAGGCGTCAGCCATGAGTAAACCCAAGCGTCCCGAGACCAAGCTGGTCCCGGTGCCCAGCCCCAATATTATCCCCGAGCGCGACATCAAGCAGACCCCCATCCTGGAGTGCCAGCACCTGGGCATCGACTTCGGCGGCCTCACCGCCGTGAATGAGTTCAACATGGCCATCGGCCGCACCGAGATCGCCGGCCTCATCGGCCCCAATGGCGCCGGTAAGACCACCGTGTTCAACCTGCTGACCAAGGTGTATCAGCCCACCCGGGGCACCGTGCTGCTGGACGGCATTGATACCCACAATATGTCCACCGTTCAGGTGAACAAGGCGGGCATCGCCCGTACCTTCCAGAACATCCGCCTGTTCGACAACCTGACGGTGGAGGACAACGTAAAGATCGGCCTGCACAACCATGTCCGCTACCCCATGTGGAGCGGTATCCTCCGTCTGCCCAGCTACTGGAAGAAGGAGAAGCTGGCCCATGAGAGCGCTCTGGAGCTGCTGAGCATCTTCGATATGCAGCATCTGGCCAACGCCAAGGCGGGCAGCCTGCCCTACGGCGCCCAGCGCAAGCTGGAGATCGTCCGTGCCCTGGCCACCAACCCCTCTCTGCTGCTGCTGGACGAGCCGGCGGCGGGCATGAACCCCTCCGAGACCGCCGAGCTGATGGACAACATCGTCAAGATCCGGGATACCTTCCACATCGCCATTCTGCTCATCGAGCACGACATGAATCTGGTTATGGGCATCTGTGAGGGTATCTGCGTGCTCAACTTCGGCCAGATCATCGCCAAGGGCACCCCCTCGGAGATCCAGAACAACCCGGAGGTCATCAAGGCCTATCTGGGCGACCAGAAGGAGGTATAAGCCATGGCGGTATTGCTGGACGTCAAAAACATCAATGTATACTACGGCGCCATCCACGCCGTGAAAGACATCTCCTTCCACGTGGAGGAGGGGGAGATCGTCACCCTCATCGGCGCCAACGGCGCCGGTAAGACCACCACCCTCCAGACCGTCTCCGGCCTGCTCCACACCCGCACCGGCTCCATCGAGTTCATGGGCAAGCCCATTCAGGCGGTACCCGCCTCCAAGCTGGTGGCTCAGGGCCTGGCCCAGGTGCCCGAAGGCCGCCGGGTGTTCCAGCAGATGACGGTGGAGGAGAACCTGGAGATGGGCGCCTTTACCCAGCCCAACTCCACTATTGCCCCCAACCTGGAGCGGGTGTACGCCCAGTTCCCCCGGCTGAAAGAGCGCCGCAAGCAGGTGGCGGGCACCCTGTCCGGCGGCGAGCAGCAGATGCTGGCCATGGGCCGTGCCCTCATGTCCAACCCCAAGCTGCTCATGCTGGATGAGCCCTCCATGGGTCTGGCTCCCATCCTGGTGGAGCAGATCTTCGACATCATCAAGGAGCTGCACAAGGCGGGCACCACCATCCTGCTGGTGGAGCAGAACGCCCAGATGGCCCTGAGCGTGGCCGACCGGGGCTATGTGCTGGAGACCGGCCGGGTGACCCTGACCGGTCCGGGCCGGCAGCTGCTGGCCGACGAGGCGGTCAAGAAGGCCTACCTGGGCGGTTGAGCCCCAATACGACGAGAGAAAAAGCGCGCTGCAATTTGCAGCGCGCTTTTTTTAAGAAAAGCTATGGCGGAACAAAAATTGGTGTGGTAAAATAACAGGGTAAATATTGGAATGTCTGGAAGCGGGGGGTATTAGACCAACATCTTCTTTCGGACGACATTGTCTGAAACAGGCCCTGACAAACCGGCCAGAGCCGTTTTGGAAGAGACTGCCCCCGAGACCCTTGAATTGGGAGTGGAGATCAAAAAGGGAGGAAACCTGTATGAAAAAGACCCTGCGCAAACGTATCCTGGCCGGCACCGCCGTGGTTGCCCTGCTGTGCGGGACGGCGGTGGCCGCAAGCACCGTCACCACCAAGATGATCGAAGCCAACTACATGGGCATCAAGATCGTGGTGGACGGGGTGGAGGTCACCCCCAAGGACGCCAATGGCAAGGTTGTGGAGCCCTTTGCCAGCAGCGGCACCACCTATCTGCCTGTCCGCGCCATCGGTGAGGCTCTGGGCAAGGAGGTCACCTGGGACGGCAGCACCGCCACCGTCTATGTGGGCGAGGCGCCCGGCCAGGCCACCGACTGGATGAAGAAGCTGCCCCCCTATCAGGTGAGCACCAATACCAAAATCTTTGACGGCAGCGATCCCAAGAGCTATATGACCATTTCCGGCAACAAAATTGCTCAGGGTGTCCAGATGTCGGGCGGCTACAAGAATGAGGGCTACGCCATCTGGAACACCAACCTCCAGTATGACACCATGACCTTTACCATCGGCCATGTGGACGGCTCCAAGGAGTACAAGATCAGCCTGGACGTGTACCTGGACGGCGAGCTGGCCGAGACCTATACCATTGACTGGAGCGACGCCCCCCAGACCATCACCATCCCCTTGGACCACGCTGCCAATGTGCGGCTGGAGACTCTCAACGTGGAGGGCACCAGCGGCTGGAACCATGAGTTCGGCATCTACGACATCTCCTTCTCCTGAATCCACCCAAAGGAGCGCGCCGCAACGGCGCGCTCCTTTTTATATGGAAAAAGATTTAACATTTTTCTGCTTTCTCTCCCTGACACAGCGTGATACAATAAACACATATAATGGATCGCTATGGACTGTGACAGGAGGGAATCGACGGAACTATGCCAAATTACTACGCGCATCTAAAATTTGGAGATAAAGTACTGGGCGGGCTGCCTCAGCCTCTGGCCCAGGTCATCGATGAGGAGCGGGAGGCCTTTGATCTGGGTTGCCTGGGTCCCGATCCGCTGTTTTTCTACCAGCCCATCCGACCCAACGCTGTCCGGCGGGAGGGGGTGCGGATGCACCGCAATTCCGCCTTGCCCGCCGTGGAGCGGCTGCGTCAGGCCATTGAGGAGGGTGTGCCCATGTCGGTGGGCTATGGCGCCGGATTTTTGTGCCACCTGGCTTTGGACAGCGCCTGCCACGGCTATGTGGACGAGCGCTCCGCCGACGGCCCCATCTCCCACATGGCCATGGAGGGAGAGTTCGACCGGATGCTGATGGAGAGCGACGGACTGGACACCGTCAGCCAGGCCCATCTGCCCACCCCGCCCCAGAAGGGAAGCCAGGTGTGGGACGCCGCTGCCTGCGCCTATATCCACGCCTCCCCCCGGCAGGTCCGCCGGGCCTACCGGGCCATGAACTGGTATCTCAGCTTTTTTGCCCGCTCCTGCGGCACCCGCCGGGGCAAGGTCATCGGCGCGGTGAGCCGGATGCTCCCCATCCAGTCCGCCAAAGACGTGGCCCTGAAGGAGACCCCCCATCCCGCCTCCCTGGAGAGCAGTGCCGATCTGGACCGGCTGCTGGAGGGGGCGGTGGATGAGACCACCCAGCAGATCGACGCCTTTTTCCAGGCCATCCGGGAGGACGCTCCGGTGCCTCTCTGGTTCGACCGGGACTTCAAGGGCACGCCCCAGGCGGGGGAGAAGGGGTGGACCGCAGTGCTTAACGGTTCTCTGTCCTGAAACAATCCCAGTATGATGCGGGCGACCATAAAGGTCGCCCCTACAAAAGACACCTCGTAGGGGCGGCCTTTATGGCCGCCCGTTTTTTATGGGCAGGAAAATTTTTTAAAAAAGGGATTGACAATGGTGGTTAGTTGATGTAAACTCATACTCACCGAGGAGGTTAGCGAAAGCTAACCGCGAAAAAGACCATAGGCGGACAGACCGCCGTTGGGAGGGAGAAACTATGATGCCGCTGACACTGGCACAGCAGGGCGAACCGGTCACCATCCGGAAAATCACGGGGAAGGATGAACTGCGTCAGCACCTGGCTGAACTGGGCTTTGTTATGGATGCCACGGTGACTGTGGTTAGTAAACTGGGCGGGAACCTGATCGTGCAGGTCAAGGACAGCCGCATTGCCCTGGACCGGAATATGGCCGGACGAATCATGATCTGAGAGGAGTGGAGCAATGAGAACGCTGAAGGACGCCAAGGTGGGGGACACCGTCACGGTGGTACGCCTCCACGGCGAGGGCGCGGTGAAGCGCCGCATCATGGATATGGGCATTACCAAGGGTGTGGCCATCCAGATCCGGAAGGTGGCTCCCCTGGGGGACCCCATGGAGCTGAATGTGCGGGGCTATGAGCTGAGCGTGCGCAAAGCCGATGCCGAAATGATTGAGATTTCCTGAGCCGTAGGGGACGATGTCCTCATCGGCCCGCCTTCCCATGAGGGAAGGCTATTTTTCAGAACAACGGTTAGCTAACGCTAATCAAGAAGGGAGTAAGAAGATGGAGTTGAAGATCGCGCTGGCGGGCAACCCGAACTGCGGTAAAACCACCCTGTTCAATGCCCTGACCGGCTCCAGCCAATACGTGGGCAACTGGCCCGGCGTGACGGTGGAAAAGAAGGAGGGCAAGCTGAAAGGCCACAAGGATGTGGTGATCCAGGACCTGCCCGGTATCTATTCCCTGTCCCCCTACACCCTGGAAGAGGTGGTGGCCCGGAACTATCTGGTGAACGAGAAGCCGGACGCCATCCTGAATATTGTGGACGGCACCAACATCGAGCGCAACCTGTACCTCACCACCCAGCTCATTGAGCTGGGCATCCCGGTGGTGGTGGCGGTGAACATGATTGACCTGGTGCGCAAGAACGGGGATGTGATCGATCTCCAGAAGCTGGGCAGCGCCCTGGGCTGCCAGGTGGTGGAGATGAGCGCCCTGAAGGGCGAGGGCGGCAAGGAGGCCGCCGAGCGGGCTGTAGTGCTGGCCAAGACCAAGAAGGCCGGCGAGCTGCCCCATGTGTTCACCGGCAGTGTGGAGCACGCCATCGCTCACATCGAGGAGTCCATTGCCGGCCTGGTGGAGGAGCGGTATCTTCGCTGGTACGCCATCAAGGTCTTTGAGCGGGACGAGAAGGTGCTGGAGACCCTCAACCTGACCGGGGAGCTGAAGGAGCACCTGGAGGCCCACATCGCCGACTGCGAGGCCGAGCTGGACGACGACGCTGAGAGCATCATCACCAACCAGCGCTACTCTTACATCAGCTCCGTGGTGGGCAAGGCCGTGAAAAAGAAGAAGGCCGCCCACTCCATGAGCACCTCCGACAAGATCGACCGCATTGTCACCAACCGCATCCTGGCCCTGCCCATCTTTGTGGCGGTGATGATCCTGGTGTATTCCATCGCCATGGGCGGCAGCGCCTTTGCCATCGGTACCCGGGCCACCGACTGGGCCAACGACGGCCTGTTCGGCGACGGCTGGTTTGTTCCCTTCACCGCCGACACCGAGGCTTGGGAGGAGGACTCCGGCGCCTGGGAAGAGGCCTCTACCATGATCGAGGGCTATGAGGCCGGCGAGAGCGAGGTCTACTTCTATGACGATGAGACCGGCGAGACCACCGTGGTGCCCGTCACCGAGGAGGCCTATCAGGCTGCCCTTCAGGTGTCCGAGCCCGATCCCAACGACTACGGCACCTGGGTACCCGGCATCCCTGTACTGGCCGAGGGGGCGCTTACCGCCGTCAACGCTCACCCGGTGCTCCAGTCCCTGATCCTGGACGGCATCATCGGCGGCGTGGGCGCGGTGCTGGGCTTTGTGCCCCAGATGCTGGTGCTCTTCCTGCTGCTGGCCCTGCTGGAGGACTGCGGCTACATGGCCCGCATTGCCTTCATTATGGACCGGATCTTCCGTCGCTTCGGCTTGTCCGGCAAGAGCTTCATCCCCATGCTGGTGGCCACCGGCTGCGGCGTGCCCGGCATCATGGCCTCCCGCACCATTGAGCAGGAGCGGGACCGGCGCATGACCATCATGACCACCGGATTCATCCCCTGCGGCGCCAAAATGCCCATCATCGCCCTCTTTGCCGGGGCCCTGTTCGGCGGCTCCGCCTGGGTGGCTACCTCTGCCTACTTCATCGGCGTGGCGGCAGTGGTGATTTCCGGCATCATCCTGAAGAAAACCAAGGGCTTTGCCGGTGACCCCGCCCCCTTCGTCATGGAGCTGCCCGCCTACCACGCCCCCGCCGCCGGCAACGTGCTGCGGGCCATGTGGGAGCGGGGCTGGTCCTTCATCAAGCGGGCCGGTACCGTCATCCTGCTTTCCTCTATCATCCTGTGGTTCCTCCAGGGCTTCGGCTTTGTGGACGGCGTGTTCCAGATGGTGGAGGACAACAACGACTCCCTGCTGGCCGCTGTGGGCCACGCCGTGTCCTTTATTTTCGCGCCTCTGGGCTTCGGTTTCTGGGAGGCCACCGTGGCTGTGGTCACCGGTCTCATCGCCAAGGAGGAGGTTGTTTCCACCTTCGGCGTGCTCTTCCCGGGCAACCTGACCGTGGATATGGCTGCCGCCTTCACCGCCATTTCCGCCTACTCCTTCATGATCTTCAACCTGCTGTGCGCCCCCTGCTTCGCTGCTATGGGCGCCATCAAGCGGGAGATGAACAGCCCCAAGTGGACCCTGGCCGCCATCGGCTATATGTGCGGCTTCGCCTATGTGATCTCTCTCATCGTCTACCAGATCGGCGGCCTGATCCTGGGCCAGGTGGCCTTCGGTGTGGGCACCGTGGCTGCCTTCATCTGCCTGGCGGGTCTCATCTACCTGCTGGTGCGGAAGAACAAGTATGAGGAGTCCGGCGTCAATCTGCGGGCGGTGGCCGCCGCCGAGTAAGGCGTCCCGCCCATCTTATCAAGGAAAGGAGCATCTTTATGCTACCCACGATTCTCATCAGTCTGGCCATTGCGGCTGCCTGCGCGGCCATTGTGGCCCGGGGCATCCACAACCGGCGCCACGGCAAGAGCAGCTGCTCTTGCGGCGGCTCCTGCGGGAGCTGCGGATGCTCCGGTATGTGCCACCCCGGCCGGGAAGAACCCGCCAAACGCTAGGAAGGAGCATACCATGGAACTGACCAACACCAACATCCGCTATCTGCTGACCATCTATGACCTCTCCCAAGTCCGGCTGGAGGTCTCCTCCAAGGATATTGCCGCGTCGCTGGCGGTCTCCCGGGCGTCGGTCACCAGTATGATGTCCATCCTCATTGATAAAAACCTGGTGGATAAGGAGCGCTACGGCAAGATCCACCTGACTGGCCTGGGCCGGGCACTGGCCCGGGAGCTGGCCGGTCAGGCCGGACGGCTGGCCACCGATCTCCAGACCCGGATGGATCTGTCCGGGGAGGAGGCCTGGAAGGCCGCCTGCGCCGCCGTATCCGAGCTGCCCCGGCGCTGTTTCCAGCAGCCCCTGGCGGCGGTGCCCCTGCCTGCCTGAGTTTCCCTCTCTCTTTCCATTCCCCTCATACCGCCCCGCCCGCCGGACATTCCGGCGGGCGGGGACTTTTTGTGCAAAAAGGCGGAGGCGGCAGGCTTGAAATGCCTGCGGCGGGTATGATATAGTATCAGAGTATGTATTTCAGCGGGAGGCGCTTTTTCTTGTTTGACGGACTGTTATTTGATCTGGACGGCACCCTGTGGGATTCGGTGGATTCCATCTGTCTGTCCTGGAACCGGGTGTTGGAGCGGATCGCGCCCCAGTATGCCGGGCAGATTACCCGGCCCCGGCTCATCGGCTGTATGGGGATGCTGCTGCCCGATATTGTGAAGAAGCTGCTGCCCGATCTGGACTGGAAGGAGATCCAGCCCCTGCTGGACGGACTGCTGAAAGAGGAGAACGCCCATGTGGCCCGCCACGGCGGCATCCTCTATCCCCAGGTGCCTGAGACCCTGGAGATCCTGGCCCGGGATTACCCCCTGTTTATCGTCAGCAACTGCCAGGACGGCTACATCGAGGCCTTTTTCCAGGCCCATGGGCTGGGAAAGTATTTCACTGACTATGAAAACCCCGGCCGTACCGGCAAGCCCAAGGGGGACAACATCGCCCTGGTGGTACAGCGCAACGGCTTGAAAAAGCCCCTGTACATCGGGGATACCCAGGGAGATTACAACGCCGCCACCCAGGCGGAGGTGCCATTCCTTCACGCCGCCTACGGCTTCGGCCACATCGACCATGAGGTGCCCCATGTGGATGCTTTTGCGGATATCCCGGCGGCGGTGAAACGGCTCAGTCCGCCGTAAAAACGGGCGGCCATAAGGGCCGCCCCTACGTTGTTTTTTGATATTATTACAAGGAGGAACCATACCTTGTCTCAATACGAATCTGAAATCAAACGGCGCAGAACCTTTGCCATCATCAGCCACCCCGACGCCGGCAAGACCACCCTGACGGAAAAGTTCCTGCTCTACGGCGGAGCCATCGCCCAGGCCGGTCAGGTCAAGGGCAAGAAAAACACCCGTGCCGCCACCTCCGACTGGATGGAGATTGAGAAGCAGCGCGGCATCTCGGTCACCTCTTCCGTCATGCAGTTCCAGTACGAGGGCTACTGCATCAACATCCTGGACACCCCCGGCCACCAGGACTTCTCCGAGGACACCTACCGCACCCTGATGGCCGCCGACTCCGCCGTCATGGTCATCGACGCCGCCAAGGGCGTGGAGGCCCAGACCCGGAAGCTGTTCAAGGTGTGCGCCATGCGGGATATCCCCATCTTTACCTTTATCAACAAGATGGACCGGGAGGCCCGGGACTCCTTCGAGCTGCTGGAAGAGCTGGAGAAGGAGCTGGGCATCGAGACCTACCCCGTCAACTGGCCCATCGGCTGCGGCAAGGATTTCAAGGGCGTGTATGACCGGGGCAGCAAGAAGATCATCCACTTCACTTCCAACGGCGGCGCCAAAGCCGCCACCGCTACCGAGGTGGAGCTGGGGGACCCCAACCTGGACGGCCTCATCGGGGAGCGGCTCCATCAGCAGCTGGTGGATGAGATCGAACTGCTGGACGGCGCCGCCGCCGAGTTCGACCTGGACCGGGTGCGCCACGGCAAGCTGTCCCCCGTGTTCTTCGGCTCCGCCCTCACCAACTTCGGCGTGGAGCCCTTCCTGGAGCACTTCCTCCAGATGACTACTGCCCCGCTGCCCCGAAAGGCAGGGGACGAGGTCATCGACTCCATGGACGACAACTTCTCCGCCTTCGTGTTCAAGATCCAGGCCAACATGAACAAGGCCCACCGGGACCGGATCGCCTTCATGCGCATCGTCTCCGGCAAGTTCGAGGCGGACAAGGAGGTCTACCACGTCCAGGGCGGCAAGAAGATCCGCCTGTCCCGGCCTCAGCAGCTGATGGCCGCCGAGCGGGAGATCATCGAGGAGGCCTACGCCGGCGACATCATCGGCGTGTTTGATCCCGGCATCTTCTCCATCGGTGATACCCTGTGCACCGCCTCCAAGAAGTTCAAGTTTGACCCCATCCCCACCTTTGCCCCCGAGCACTTCAAGCGGGTGCGCTCCCTGGACACCATGAAGCGCAAGCAGTTCCTGAAGGGCATGGAGCAGATCGCCCAGGAGGGCGCCATCCAGATCTTCAAGACCCCCTACTCCGGCATGGAGGAAGTCATTGTGGGCGTGGTGGGTACCCTGCAGTTCGACGTGCTGGAGTACCGCCTGAAGAACGAGTACAACGTGGACCTCTACATGGAGGGCCTGCCCTACGAGTACCTGCGGTGGATCGAGACCGAGGACGGCCAGCCGGTGAAGGAGGAGGACCTGAACCTGGGTACCGACACCAAGCTGGTGGAGGACTACAAGGGCAACCAGCTGCTTCTCTTCGGCTCCCAGTGGGCCATCAACTGGACCGAGGAGCGCAACAAGAACCTCACCTTCCACGAGTTCGGCGGCACCAAGTTTTAAAATAAAATGCGGCCCGGAACAAATTCTGTTCCGGGCCGCATTTTTTGTTGTGCTTATTAGGCCTACCGCCTCAGGGAGGCGCTCTCCCGATACTGGATGGCCTCGGCCAGATGCTCCACTCCGATGTGCTCCGCCCCGTCCAGATCGGCGATGGTGCGGGCCACCCGGAGGATGCGGTCGTAGCTGCGGGCCGTAAGGCCCATCCGGTCGAAGGCCCCTTTCATAAGGGCGGTGCCCGCCTCGTCCAGCCGGCAGAACTGGGAGAGCTCCTGCTGCCCCATGTGGGCGTTGCAGTCGGGGCCCTCCGGCCCGAAGCGGGCGGTTTGGATGGCGCGGGCGGCGTTCACCCGGGCCTTGATGACGGAGGATGGTTCGGCGTCGGACCGCCGGGACAGCTGGTCAAAGTCCAGAGCGGGTACCTCCACATACAGGTCGATCCGGTCTAGCAGAGGACCCGACAGCCGGCTCAGGTACTTGTCCACCGCCTGGGGGGAGCAGCGGCACCGGTCGGTGCCGTACCAGCCGCACTTGCAGGGGTTCATGGCGCACACCAGCATGAACCGGGCGGGAAAAACCGCCGTGCCCGCCACCCGGCTGATCTGCACCACCCCGTCCTCCAGAGGCTGGCGCAACGTCTCCAGTACCTCCTTATGGAACTCAGGCAGCTCGTCCAGAAAGAGCACTCCGTTGTGGGCCAGGGAGATCTCTCCCGGCCGGGGAGTGGAGCCTCCGCCTGCCATGCCCATGGCGGAGACGGTATGGTGGGGGGCCCGAAAGGGCCGCCGGGTGAGCAGAGGTTTATCTTCGCTGGTTAGCCCCATCACCGAGTGGACCTCGGTGCACTCCAGAGCCTCCCGGCGGGTCATGTCGGGCAGGATGGAGGGCAGGCGGCGGGCCAGCATAGACTTGCCCGAGCCCGGCGGGCCAACCATCAAAAGGTTGTGGCCTCCCGCGGCGGCGATCTCCAGAGCCCGCTTGCCGTTCTCCTGGCCCTTCACGTCGGCAAAGTCCAGTTCCGCCTCCACCGAATCCCCCGGCGTCCAGGGGTCGGCGGGGAGGATGGGGGTCTCCTCCCGCAGGTGGGCCACCAGCTGGGAGACGCTCTCCACCGGGTAGACGTTCAGCCCACTGGCCAGGGTGGCCTCAGCGGCGGAGGAGGCGGGGACGTACAGATCCTTGATACCCGCCCGAACGGCGGCCAGGGCCATGGGCAGCATACCGGGGATGGGCCGCAGCTGCCCGGACAGGGACAGCTCTCCCACGAAGGCGCAGGGGCCGGCGGGCAGCCGGAGCTGTTCCCCGGCTGCCAAAATGCCCACCAGAATGGGTAGGTCGTACACCGTGCCGCCCTTTTTGCGGTCGGCCGGGGCCAGATTGACGGTGATGCGGGAGACAGGGAAGGAGAAGCCGCAGTTTTTGATGGCGGAGCGCACCCGGTCCCGGGCCTCCTTCACCGCCGCGTCGGGCAGGCCCACGATCTCAAAGGCGGGCAGTCCGCCGGACAGGTCGCACTCCGCCCGCACCTCATAGCCTGAGATGCCGGTGAGCCCCAGGGAACGCACTTCACACAGCATGGCCTGTCACCCTCTTTCCGCCCCGGGCCGCGGCTCCGGGGGCTGTAATCTTATACCATATAAATTATAGCACACAAGGGCGTCTGCTGCCAGAGCGGAGGGACAGGTACGGGTTGTCTGACAGTCTGCAAAACAGGGGAGAGGGGCTTCCAAAGACGGCAATTTTCCAGAATATGAAGTCTAGTACGGGCGGTTCAGCAGAAAAAAAGGGAGTTCTGAATTTTTTTCGAGTAAAAGCGGTAAAACCGGGTGTATTCCTAGGAATTTGAGAATTTGAAGAAAATTGTTATAGATAAGTAAGATTTGATTTACAAACGGTTTGGATGGTGTTACAATGAAGGCGCTCCGGGAAAGTTTCTTTCCGGTAAGCGGGGAAAAAGCCAGGGTAATGGGAATCCGGCCCGGTCTTTGGGAGAGGCGGGGACCGATTCCCATTGCCCTGGAACAACGAACAAGGAGGAATCGTTTCAATGGCTAGAAAGCTGAAATCCATGGACGGTAACACCGCAGCCGCCCACGTGTCTTACGCCTTCACCGAAGTGGCGGGCATCTACCCCATCACTCCGTCCAGCCCCATGGCCGACAACGTGGACCAGTGGGCCGCTCAGGGCCGGAAGAACATTTTCGGTACTACCGTCAACGTGGTGGAGATGCAGTCTGAGGCTGGCGCCGCCGGTACCGTTCACGGCTCCCTGGCCGCCGGTGCCCTGACCACTACTTACACCGCTTCTCAGGGCCTGCTGCTTATGATCCCCAATATGTACAAGCTGGCCGGTGAGCTGATGCCCTGCGTGTTCCACGTGTCCGCCCGTACCGTGGCCACCCACGCTCTGAACATCTTCGGCGATCACTCCGACGTTATGGCCTGCCGCCAGACCGGCTTTGCCATGCTGTGTGAGTCCAATCCCCAGGAGGTTATGGACCTGGGCGCCGTTGCCCACCTGGCCGCCATCAAGGGCCGCGTTCCCTTCCTGAACTTCTTCGACGGCTTCCGTACCTCCCACGAGATCCAGAAGATCGCTATCTGGGACTACGATGACCTGAAGGACATGGTGGACATGGACGCTGTGGAAGCTTTCCGCAAGCGCGCCCTGAACCCCGAGCATCCTGTGATGCGCGGTTCTCACGAGAACGGCGACATCTTCTTCCAGCACCGCGAGGCTGCCAACAAGTACTACGACGCTATCCCCGGCATCGTCGAGGAGTACATGGGCAAGGTCAACGCTAAGCTGGGCACCAACTATCAGCTGTTCAACTACTATGGCGCTCCCGACGCTGACCGCGTCATCATCGCCATGGGCTCCATCTGCGACGTGGCTGAGGAAGTCATCGACTACCTGAACGCTCACGGCGAGAAGGTCGGCCTGGTGAAGGTCCGCCTGTATCGTCCTTTCCGCGCCGACAAGCTGCTGGAGGCCATTCCTGCCACCGCCACCAAGATTGCTGTTCTGGACCGCACCAAGGAGCCAGGCGCTCTGGGCGATCCTCTGTATCTGGACGTTGTCACCGCCTTTGCCAACGCTGGCCGTCAGGCCACCATCATCGGCGGCCGCTACGGCCTGGGCTCCAAGGACACTCCTCCCAGCAACGTGTTTGCTGTGTATGAGGAGCTGACCAAGGAGAATCCCAAGCGCCAGTTCACCGTGGGTATCGTGGACGACGTGACCTTCACCTCTCTGGAGGAGAAGCCCGCTCCCAACACCGCTGCTCCCGGCACCATCGAGTGCAAGTTCTGGGGTCTGGGCGGCGACGGCACCGTGGGCGCCAACAAGAACTCCATCAAGATCATCGGCGACCACACCGACAAGTACGTCCAGGCTTACTTCCAGTATGACTCCAAGAAGACCGGCGGCGTGACCATCAGCCACCTGCGCTTCGGCGATCAGCCCATCCGCGCCCCCTACTACATCAACAAGGCCGACTTCGTGGCCTGCCACGTGCCTGCTTACATTGTCAAGGGCTTCCCCATGGTCCGCGACGTGAAGGACGGCGGCGTGTTCCTGATCAACTGCCAGTGGAGCGATGAGGAGCTGGATCACCATATGCCCGCCGTGGCCAAGCGCTACATCGCCGAGCACAACATCCAGGTCTACACCATCAACGCCATCGACCTGGCCATCGAGATCGGCATGGGCAAGCGTACCAACACCATCCTGCAGTCCGCTTTCTTCAAGCTGGCTAAGGTGATGCCCGAGGCCGAGGCCATCCAGTACATGAAGGATGCTGCTACCCACTCCTACCTGAAGAAGGGCCAGGACGTGGTTGACATGAACCACAAGGCCATCGACGCCGGTGCCACCGCCTTCCACAAGTTCGAGGTTCCCGCTTCCTGGGCTACCGCCGAGGACAAGCCTGTTGCCGAGCACCTGGAGGGCAAGGCCGAGACCGTGAAGATGGTGAAGGACATCATGGAGCCCGTGGGCCGCATGGACGGCGACAGCCTGCCTGTTTCCGCCTTTGTCAACGGCCACGAGGACGGCACCTTCCAGCAGGGCGCTGCCGCTTACGAGAAGCGCGGCGTGGCCGTGTCCGTGCCCGAGTGGGATGCCTCCAAGTGTATCCAGTGTAACCAGTGCTCCTATGTCTGCCCCCACGCCACCATCCGTCCCTTCGCCCTCACCGAGGAGGAGGCCAAGAACGCCCCCGCTCAGGCGAAGATCGTGGACATCAAGGCCGGCAAGGGCAAGGGCGTGTACAAGTTCGCTCTGGCTGTCAGCCCCCTGGACTGCATGGGCTGCACCGTCTGCGTGAGCACCTGCCCCGTGAAGGCTCTGACCATGAAGCCCCAGGAGTCCCAGGCTGCCGAGCAGGAAGTCTTCGACTACATGGTGGCCAAGGTTGCCCCCAAGGCCGACGTGGAGGACATCACCTCCGTCAAGGGCTCCCAGTTCAAGCAGCCTCTGCTTGAGTTCTCCGGCTCCTGTGCCGGCTGTGCTGAGACCGCCTATGCCCGCCTGATCACCCAGGTGTGCGGCGACCGGATGTATGTCTCCAACGCCACCGGCTGTTCCTCCATCTGGGGCGGCCCCGCTGCTACCTCTCCCTACACCGTCAACAAGGAAGGCAAGGGTCCCACCTGGGCCAACTCCCTGTTCGAGGATAACGCCGAGCACGGCCTGGGCCTGTACCTGGGTCAGAAGGCCATCCGCGACCGTCTGGCCGACCAGACCCGCAAGCTGATCGCCATCGACTACGTGGACGAGACCATCGCCGCCGCCGCTCAGAAGTGGCTGGATACCATGGAGGACGGCGCCGCCAACGGCGAGGCCACCAAGGCTTACATCGCCGCCATGGAGGGCCACAAGGCTCAGGGCGAGGGCTGCACCTGCGAGGCCTGCGCTCTGGTCCGCGAGATCCTGAAGGAGAAGGAGTACCTGAACAAGAAGTCCGTCTGGATCTTCGGCGGCGACGGCTGGGCCTACGATATCGGTTACGGCGGCCTGGATCACGTCATCGCTTCCGGTGAGGACGTCAACATCTTCGTGTTCGACACCGAGGTGTACTCCAACACCGGCGGACAGGCTTCTAAGTCCTCCAACATCGGCCAGGTGGCTCAGTTCGCCGCTGCCGGTAAGACCCAGCCCAAGAAGAGCCTGGCTGAGATCGCCATGCAGTACGGCTACGTCTACGTGGCTCAGATCGCCATGGGCGCCAATCCCAACCAGACCCTGAAGGCCATCACCGAGGCCGAGGCCTATCATGGTCCTTCCCTGGTCATCGGCTACGCTCCCTGTGAGATGCACAGCATCAAGGGCGGCATGGCCAACTGCCAGGTCGAGATGAAGAAGGCTGTGGACTGCGGCTACTGGAACCTGTTCCGGTACAACCCCGCTCTCAAGGCCGAGGGCAAGAACCCCTTCACCCTGGACTCCAAGGCCCCTGCTGGCGGCTATCAGGAGTTCCTGATGAACGAGGCTCGTTACTCCTCCCTGACCCGTGCCTTCCCCGAGCGCGCCAAGGAGCTCTTCGCTCAGAACGAAGAGGCCGCCAAGGAGCGTTGGGAGCACCTGACCCGTCTGGTGGAGCTGTACAAGTAAGTTTTACCGCCAAGGGCCCCGGGTTTACCCCGGGGCCCTTTCTTGTTTGCGGTCTCTTCGTGGGCCCCATCGAAGATGGGGCGGCGCTGTGCGCCGTGCAAGCGTTTTGGGCCTGCGGCCCAAAACCTTGATGCCGGCGGAATTCATTTCCGCCGAACAGATCAAATCAAAGGGTCCCCAACGGGGCTATGGCCCCGTTGGGTCTGGCCGCCAAGGAGCGTTGGGAGCACCTGACCCGTCTGGTGGAGCTGTACAAGTAATTGATCACCAAAAAGACCCCCGGGCAACAGCCCGGGGGTCTTTTTATTCTGCCCTGTGAAGCAAAAAACAGGAACAATCCACTTATATATATCATGCTTTAGTAAAATTATGGATTTGTAGCTGGGATATACCAAAAAGGACTGTAAAAATGAGCGTAGATGTGTTATATTTTTAGCGTCAGCAAATTTTGCCCCTGCATTGAGCACGCAGATCTCTGAAGTGGCAGGGGCTTTGTCATTCGGATCATATGTGAAAGGGAGAATTAGAATGGCACGGGAAAAATCGGACTCCGCGAACGTAAAAAAGGCTGCGGCTGAAAAGAAGCCTGTGGAAAAGGAGATTCCCGCCGCAGTAAGCCCCGCCTCCACTGCGAAGGAGGCTGCGCCTGCCCCGGAAAAGACAGCCGCCGCAAAGAAAAAGACGGCTCCCGCCGCGAAAGAGGCCGAGCCTGCCAAGAAGGCGGCTCCCGCCGCGAAAGAGGCCGAGCCTGCCAAGAAGGCGGCTCCCGCGGCAAAGGAAGCTGAGCCTGCCCCAAAGGCAGCCCCCACTACGAAAAAAGCGGAGCCTGCTAAAAAGACAGCCTCCGCCGCGAAAAAGGCCGAACCCGCCAAAAAGACGGCATCCACGAAAAAGAAGGCCGCCTCTGCCGACAAACGGAAGGCAAAGGCCCCTGTGGTCGAGCCGGAAAGCACCCCCGCGGTGGCCGAGACTGCCCCGGTGATGGAAGAGCCCAACCTGCCCCGCCGGAGCGTGGCCTTCATCGGCTCGGAGTGCCATCCCTTTGTAAAGACAGGCGGTCTGGGAGATGTGATGTATGCCCTGCCCCGGGAGCTGGCCCGGCTGAACTGTGACGTCCGGGTGATCCTGCCCCGCTATGCCTGCATTCCCCAGGAGTATCAGAACAAGATGATCTACCGGGGCGAATTCTACATGGACCTGGGCAACACCGGCCGCAGCTACTATGTGGGGATCATGGAGTACATCTGGGACGGCGTGGTGTACGACTTTATTGACAACGAGGAGTTCTTCTCCTGGGGCAATCCCTACACCAATCTGGTGGACGATATCCCCAAGTATTGCTTTTTCAGCAAGGCCGCCCTGGCTGCCCTGAACTACATGAACTGGATTCCCGACGTGGTCCACTGCCACGACTGGCAGGCGGCTCTGGTGCCGGTGTATCTGCGTACCCTGTTTAAGGACTCCCCGGTGGGCCGGGCCAGATCGGTGATCACCATCCACAACCTCCGCTTCCAGGGCGTGTACAATATCCCCACCATCAAGTACTGGTCCGGCCTGCCTGACGAGGCCTTCGGCATGGGCGCCTTGAAGCAGGACTGGGTGGAGGCCAATATGCTCAAAGGCGGCCTGGCCTACGCCGACCGGATCACCACCGTCAGCGGTACCTACGCCTGGGAGATCCAGACCAGTGACTACGGTGAGCGGCTGGAGGATCACCTGCGCTATCACAGCCACAAGCTCCGGGGCATCGTCAACGGCATTGACTACGGTATGTGGAATCCGGAGACCGACCCCGCCCTGGCGGAAAACTACGGTTTGGGCAACGTGCTTGACCACAAGATGGCCAACAAGCTGGCCCTCCAGAAGGAACTGGGTCTGGAGCAGGACACCGGCAAATTTGTCATTGGACTGATTTCCCGGCTCACCAACCAGAAGGGCCTGGATCTGGTCAATGCCATCGTTCCCCAGGTGCTGGACGGCAACACACAGGTGGTGGTGCTGGGTACTGGTGACAAGCAGTATGAGGACGCCTTCCGGGCCTATGAAGGGAGCTACAAGGGCACCTTTAGCGCCTGCATCCAATATGACGAGGGGAGAGCCCACCGCATTTACGCCGGTGCGGACGCCCTGCTGGTGCCCTCCCGCTTTGAGCCCTGCGGTCTGACCCAACTCAACGCCATGCACTATGGCACCCTGCCCATCGTCCGTGAGACCGGTGGGCTGAAGGATACCGTGGAGCCCTACAACGAGTTCAACGGCGAGGGCAACGGCTTCACCTTCGACCGGTATGACGCCGGCCTGCTGCTGGACGCCATCAACCGGGCCAAGTCGCTTTACTTCAACAACCGTTACCATTGGGACGAGGTGGTCCAGCGGGATATGGCCAAGGACGTCTCCTGGGAGAAGTCTGCCCGCCAGTACAAGGACCTGTACCTGGAACTGACTCAGTGGTAAAGTTCTGAAAAGAAGAAATAGAAACCGGTGCATAAGAAAAGGCCCCCTGATGCAGTGTCCTGCATCAGGGGGCCTTGCTGTCAAAATGCTTGTACGCCGCACAGGCGACGTAAGGGGAAAAGGGCCTTAGACGTTGAAGCGGAAGAGGACGATATCGCCGTCCTTCATCACATACTCCTTGCCCTCGGACCGGACCAGACCCTTTTCCTTGGCGCCGTTCATGGAGCCGCAGGCCATCAGGTCGTCGAAGTTGACCACCTCGGCCCGGATGAAGCCCCGCTCAAAGTCGGTGTGGATCTTACCGGCAGCCTGGGGAGCCTTGGTGCCCTTCTTGATGGTCCAGGCACGGCACTCGTCCTCGCCGGAGGTGAGGAAGGAGATCAGACCCAGCAGGGCGTAGCTGGCCTTGATGAGCCGGTCCAGGCCGGACTCGGCGATGCCCAGGTCGTCCAGGAACATCTTCTTCTCGTCGGCGTCCAGCTCGGCGATCTCGGCCTCCAGCTTGGCGCACACGGGGATGACCTGAGCGCCCTCCTTGGCGGCCAGATCCTCCACGATCTGGTAGTAGGCGTTGCTGTGGCAGTCGGCAAAGCCGTCCTCGTCCAGGTTGGCGGCGTAGATGATGGGCTTCAGGGAGAGCAGCTCGGCGGTGGCGATGATGGCGGCGTCGTCCTCATCACACTCGAAGGAGCGGGCGGAGTTGCCGTCGTTGAGCCAGTCCTTCAGAGCGGTGAACACCTCCACTTCCCGCAGGTACTTCTTGTCGCCCTTGGCGGCCTTCTGGGCCTTGTCGATGCGGCGCTCCACCATCTCCACGTCGGCCATGATGAGCTCGATGTCGATGACGCCGATGTCCCCGGCGGGGTCCACCGGCACATTGGTGCTGGTGTCGGCCACCACGTGCATGATGTTCTCGTCGTCAAAGCAGCGCACCACATGGACGATGGCGTCGCACTCCCGGATGTTGGCCAGGAACTTGTTGCCCAGGCCTTGACCCTGGCTGGCGCCCTTGACCAGACCGGCGATGTCCACAAACTCCACCACGGCGGGGGTGGTCTTTTTGGGGTGGTACATCTCACTCAGCGCGTCCAGACGAGCGTCGGGCACGGCCACCACGCCCACGTTAGGGTCGATGGTGCAGAAGGGGTAGTTGGCGCTCTCAGCGCCGGCATTGGTGATGGCGTTGAAAAGGGTCGATTTGCCCACGTTGGGCAGGCCCACGATACCTAATTTCATATTTATTTACATCTCCTTAATTTGCAATGGTTTCCGGTGTTTGAGCGGCACGTTCTACACCATTTTTACACCATTTTACGCACTTTGACTATTTTCAAACTGTTGGACAGCTTTCAACATAGAATCATCTGTTACATGAACATAGCGATCCATCGTTGTTTTTATACTTGCATGGCCGAGCAGCTTTTGAAGAACTTTAGGCTGCATTCCGCTCTCTATTGCTCTGGTGGCATAGGTATGTCTCAAGACGTGCATACAAAAGCGTTTAATACCTGCCCGGTCACAAAGCTTATACAAGTGAGTATCATAAGAGCTGTTCTTTGCTGGTTCACCAGTTCGCCAGTTGATAAACACAAGATCGCGCATAGCTAGGACGGATTGTTTACCAGTTCTTCGGTCTATATATTCAAGAGTTTGCGACAGGATTTTTGCGTGCTTTTGTTGCTCTCGCTGCTGCCATACCTCTTGTAAAATATGATATGCCCGATTGGTCAGCGGAATGGTGCGGTAGCTGTGTTGCGTTTTGGGCGGCCCAGCACGCCAAACCTTTTGGCTATGCCGGTATTCCAGTGTCTTATTGACCGTTAGAGTACGTTTCTCCCAATCAATGGCATCCCACGTCAACCCGATCAATTCACCAGTACGTAGGCCAGTCTCCAAAAGCAACGCATATTGATAATAATTGTGAGAGTTTAACGCTACGGCTAAAAATTTTCTCTGTTCTTCCAGTGTAAGAAATTTGATATCACTTACTGCGCGGACTGGCTTTGTGTATCTTACACCATCCATGGGATGTTTTTCAAGTAACCCGTTCATAACGGCTGATTTAAACATCGTCCCCATCGTGATATAAGCTTGCCTGATTGTAGAACCGGCATAAATTGCATCCATCTGATTCAGTACCATTTTACAGTGCATCGGCTTGACATCACTAAGAAGCATATCGCCGATTAGCGGTTGGATGTTGTGGGCATACCGTTCCTGATAATTCCTGCGTGTATTCGGTGCCAGATCAACAACCACATGATTAACCCAATATTCAAACCACTGGTCAACTGTCTTACCAGACGGGATAAATGTGTTACCATGCTTGTCATTGTATCGAGCATCTTCAAGCCAGTTGCGGGCCTCTGGAAGCGTAGGAAAGTATTTTTCGTGGCGTTTTCCTCTTTTATCTACAAATCTTGCGTAATACGAACCGTCCTTTCTTTGGCAAATTCCTTTGCCACATTCTTTTCCTTTTAGATTTTTACCCATTTTATGAGCTCCTTTCTCCAAAGAGAAAAGAGCCCCATGCAACGAACTCATTGTAACACGGAAGCTCTTTTTTCTCAATAGTAACTATACTTAAATTGACAACTTATTACTTATAAATTGTTCAAATTCTCTGCGCTTGACCAGCTTTTTGTTCCCAACATAAAGGACAAATGGACAATTAGGTGTTCGAAGCATTTTGTCAATTTTATTGATCCCAATATTACTGTATGCAGCGGCTTCTTTTGCGGTTAATGTTAGTTTTAAGTGGATTGGAACCTTTGAAGGAATTGCCCTTAAACGGTTTTCCGTACCCATCTGAAACGCACTTATGTCATCTATGTCATCGGGGGACATTAGGTATCACCCCCAATCATATAACCGGCGATAGCCTCCAAATTACGATAGTAGGCCGTCCAATCATCGTCATCGTGAAGATGGTCAAGGTTGTCCTTGATATAAGTGACCAACAGGGCCGGGGCTTTCTTGCGGTGTACCAGAGCCAGAGCCTTTGGAAGCATTTCAGCGGCAGCGGTCAAGCGTGCCTCAAAGGGGAGCGTCTTTTTCTTGCTTCTCTTCATCTCCCTTATTAAGTTTCCAAAATCTGTGGCTTTCATATCAGCCAGCAAAGTGGCCATGATCTCAGCATACTTACCAACGAACTCAGGCCGTAGGTACTTAGTGCCCTTATCCGTGGTGGCGTAATAGCCTGAGGAAAGATAATCGGCAGGCAGATAAACGGGGGTGTTGTCTCGCTGGGTAGTGCTGGTGGTGTCCATGGAGGAGGCCTGCTTAGTGACAGGCTCCTCGGGGGTGTTAATTACAGTCTGGTTATCCATTGTTTAAATCCTCCTTAAAGAATGGCGTTCTTTGTTATTACTTGGTTGTCTCGGATTGCAACGACGTAAAAAGAATTCAGTGTTGCGGGGAAATCTTCTGCCCGCTTAGAGCATACCCCAACATAGTCGCCCTCATATATCTCTTGTACCAGACCCTCAGATGTTTCATGCTGAGATGTAGCGTTACCGCTTCCATCCCCACAATAAACCTTGATAGTTTCCGAGGGAAAATTATCAGTGTCCAGTTTGGTTACGGAGATACAGGGGACACCGTTAATCACAGTGACCACCCGGAAAACACGAGGCTCCATCGGAGCATTTATAACAACATCAAATCTCATTCACTTCATCCTCCTCAAATACGACTAACTCTCCAATGTCTTCCATAATGTCGTCCTCTGCCTGGGCTGTCGGCTGCGCCTCAAAGAGCTGCTGGATGTAGTGAGGCTGGCGGCAGTGGTAATCCCAGGACTTCTCAACCGCTGCCTGGATTGCGTCCCAACAAATGAGATCATCCGTACGCTCCAGAGTAGCCGTATCACCGTTAATAGCTGTGATACGCTCTACCTGAACGGCGACCCTGTCCCGGTGCCTGTCTACAGACACCACGCAGTCCCCTGCTTTAACAGGAATCAGTGCGTGGTCATCATTGCACAGATTCCCATGTGTGCGAATATGAATCGCACGCTTGGGCTTACCTGTGGGAGAGGTTACTAACTGAGCCCCGCCAGTGTTTGTAAGACCTCCTCCACACTCATAAAGACAGGCCAAACCGGAACGGCTCCGATGCAGGGGCATAGTACGAATATTCTCAGGCATATTTAAATCCTCCCTTTAATAAAAATTAGGTCCTCTACTATACGGACATTTTTACGTCTGTTTATCAGGGTAGTTACAAAAATTTTTAAAAAAATCTTAGTCACATTGATAGCTCTTCATTTTCAATTTCCCGGACCCAATCGGGAACAGGTGGCTCAGGTGGTGCTGGTGGCTTGTCGCTTTCGGTAGGCGTAGTTACAACTGTGCCTCTGGTATAGCCGTATAGCTGATTCATGATTTTGTTATAATCTCCAGAAGATAATTCAATATAAGACACATATCGGGTCATAAGGGACTGAACTTTCTCTCTAGTTTTACGCCCCAACTGATTAAGCGATCCGCAGCCTTGTAAAATAGCGTTGAGTATAAACCGTTCTGTTTCCGTCGCCTTAAAATCATCCATATTCATTTGCAGTGTGTGAAGATAGTAGACAGCAGGCCACGGGAGATCATCAAAACTGGTGGTTGGGTCTATCGTAATTTCCAAGCGGGTCAATGGGTAATCCAATTTCGCTTCCACGGTTTTGTTATAGAGTTTTACCCGCCCAGGGTGACTACTTTGTGCACCCAGGTACTGCGTCCACTCTTGACCGTGACGGCGCTCTATGTACGCCCTGGAATCTTTAACTAAAAAAACATCGAAACGTTTTACCGGAATGTCAACTGCTAGATCGTAGCGTTTAATTGTCCGGTGCATGGGCCTGGTATGCAGCACCAGGAACGACAACAGCTTGACAAACACAGCGTGACCAGCAACCTTGTTTGGATTAAAGTCTATGCGGACGCGTCCCCACTCTGGTTTCCTGCCATTCAGGACAGCTCCCAGCCAGAATGATGTCCCATCCTGGTGCCGTATACTGAACTGCTCCCGGAACGCGCCAGGGCGAAAACTATTCCAGTGAACAACTTCTACGGCGTATTGAATTGGTAGCTTGTCCATCAGTTCCATTAGAACGTCTCTGGCTTTGGGAGCCGATATATAAACGTCTAGGACTACGTTATCTATGCTAAGTATCAATCCATCGTCTGTCTTAATCGGGTTATGGTAGTTTATGGGATTCACCTCCCCTAATTGTTCTAAAGTACATAAGATACCTCCTACTAGATAAGTGAGGTATCCAACCGGGCGGCACATGGACGTAAGCCTTACAACTGACAAGAGGGTGGGCGACAGCTTCGGCTTGCGCCTGCGCCGTTCGCTCACCCCCTTGGTGTTGGCTTGGGGCCAACACGGTCATGTATGACTTTGGGAAATAGATGTGCCGCCCTATTATATAAACACCGTAATATAGTATCGAGTAAAATTACCATATTCGGTGGGATAGTCCTCTACGCTGTAAACTTGTGGCTTGAACTTGCCCTCAGAATTAAGGCCTAGCAAAAGAGCCTCAAATTTTCCGCAATCAAAAGGGTCATCATCGCGGGTGATGACCTCCCATTGGTACAACCGATGGGGGCCATAATCCCACATAATGGGGACCGGGCCCTGGAGGAGCAGGGTAATCCCTAACTCCCCCAGGGTGGCCAGAACCTTGCCGATAACAGCCAGGTCCTCATTATTAAATTTTAAGTTGCTGTACATCTGCTTTCTCCCTAGCTTTGTTTAGGTCAGAAGAAAATGCAAGTGCGAACCGAACCTGATTATGCTCTCGATATTGTACATTCACATGAATATCAGGAAGGCCATGTCGCTTACAAAGACGGCTCATTTCAGTATTCAAAATGTACTGTACATCCCTAGCAGAAATCTCAAAGCCGGGACGACGCCAACCGACAAGACACACCGCAAGAAAGCCCTTTTTGGCACGCCGAACCGGACGTTTAGAGTAAAAATCCTCAAACGAGTCTGGTTCAACCAGATGCGTCAATTCCAGAGTGTTGTGGACAGCACTCTGGAACAGGCAAGCAAAGGTTGCCAGCCAATTTCCAGAAAATTGATTCTCCTCCGCTGTACGGGCTTGAGCTACCGCTAAAGCATTAGCCCTAGCCAAGTAACAGCGATAAGAAGCAGCGGCAGAACCGATACCACGGGCTAGACTACGCTGCAAGCCGCCCGCCATTTCTTCAATCTTTGGCATAAAATCTTTCCTCCAAGATAATTATTACGCTCTTGCCCTGGTCCTGGACTTCACGGATGCGAAATTCAGCAGGCAGAGCCAAATTCAGGACCTCCTGAATACTCCGCACATCAGCGGCAGGAGGCTCACGGGGCCTGATACCCCGATATTTGTAGCCGAAGGCACGCTTGTAGACCCGAAGAACCACGGAGCCGTCGGGGGCCTGGCTCGGCCCCAACTCCCTGTACGGGTAGCGGGGCCAGGTCATGACCTCCAGGGATGGGTCCCAGGTTGATCTCCAGGCCATCAAAAAGACTTCAATGGCTTTCTGAATGGTCATTAAGTTTCTACCTCCAAATCGCTGTCTAGCTGGTCAATCAGAACGAGATTTTCAACTTTTCCGTACCTGTTATACAGGATCTGCACCTCAAAACCTAGAGCCAAGTCAGGCTTAAAGCTGAGTGTGGCAAGCTTGGCATCAGAAAGAAAAAACCTATCTGTCCGCTGACCAATGCCCTGGTCTGGTTTAACTGGTTCTTCCGTAAAAAAGGTCCGGCCTGATATTTGAGTTCCATCTTTGGCAGTAAAGCTAGTCCGGACGACACCGACGATCTTAGGCATTTTAAATTCCCCCTTTCTATTTTTTGCCCCATCGGTGGGGAGGAGGGGGGAGAGGAGCGGTTCTCACTCCCCCCTCACTATACGGACATTTGGAAGCCAGTTTGTCAGGGGTCACTTCCGATATTTTTGCAATTTTTTTCTTACAGCAACGATTGATTCGTGAACTGACTGTACAAATACCCCTTCCTCTTTGGCAATCTGTTGCATACTCTTACCACTTGCCAACTGTATGCAGCGCCGACGCTGAGTCTCGGTCAATTCAGCAAATATTTCCTTGATACGGTCGCGTTGAGCTTTTTCTTCCATATCGTCAAAATATGTATCGTTAGAAGAAAACTCACGCCCCTCATAAACGACCCCTTCCAAAGAAATATTTTTGCGGCGATAGTGTCTGGCCTTATTACTTTCCCGCTTGCGAGAACTTTCAATGTATTTTCCGAACTTTTCTTCAACCTCCAATTCAATACAGTCTCCGTTTATGAAATTGTATTTCACTTTCATTTCGGTCACTATTGACCGGGCCCGAGTCAAACTCCTATCTTTTTAAATTTTGTCTTGACTCTTCGATTGTCTTGCCTTACAATCTGGAAAGGCGAATAACTTATCGGCAAGTTCGTCTTTCTGAATATAATTATAGTATTAACCCTTTGAACCCTCCATTCTATTCGCAACGTTTAATATTTCTGAATCCTTATTAAAATAATTCGTTTTTCCGAACTTAGGGGGACAAATTTTATGAGTGAAAACAAAAGGAAAAAAGCACCATCACGAAATCGCTTTGATACAAGACAAATTTATTCAACAGTAAATATGAAGGAAGAAACATACCGGAACATTTCACAACACGAAAAGCAGACCGGAAGTAATTCTGACTATGTTCTGGTGTCATTCGCACAGCGTCTTACAGATTGTCTAGATCAGGAGTATCTAATAGATATTGCTGATAAATTAGGTATTGCCAAAGGGTCTCTGTCAGAATATAGAAGTGGGAAAACAGAACCCCGAATTTCTGCACTCGCAAAACTTGCTGGATATTTTCATTTATCGTCAGATTATTTACTTGGTATGACAGACACAAAAACTACGGAACCTACTAAGAAAAGTGCGTGTGAATACACGGGGTTGTCTGATGCGGCAATAGAGATTCTGCATACCAAAGGTAAAGAAAAAGCGCTGTATTCCGCTATACTTTCATATCTTGTTGAAAGCGGCAGTTTAAACGGGCTTATTGATCTAATAGAAGATTCTTTAATTTCTGCGGAACAGTATAACTATATTTATATAAATGATTCTCAAGAAACAAACTTGTTAGACACGCAGGAGTTTCAATTTAACAAGAAACTATCCAATCTATATGGGCAATGCATGGAGGAACTATCTCAAAAATTACATCAAGAAATTGTAACTGCTGCTGCTACAAACTGGGTCAACATGGTTAATGCTGCCAGAGAAACAAAAGAGCAAATGGAAAGAATTATTGAAAGCTTTGCTGACCTGGAAGCGAATGCTTTAGATAAAAGAATAAAAAAAGAGGCCCCCGATTTGGGGACCTCAAAAGAGAGTGTATAAAATACGCATATTTCAAAAATGATCGCGGCGGCAAGCGATGGGGTTTATGCCGGTTGCGCCAAGGGCGCAGGGGGCTGAATTGGTGAGAGTGTGAAAAACCTTCACACTCTCAATGCCTCGCTTAAATTTAATTGTATTTATTGAGTATCTACTGGGTCAAAACCATGGTTAGAATCCTCAAGAGATCCTCCCCAGCCTTGTGATGCTTGTTCGTTAGACCATTTGTTGAGTTCATCCATGTCAATTTCACCTATGTTACTTCCTCCAGAGCTACCAGAACCTCCAGGAGGCACTGGAGCTGTACTACCAGAAGACCCGCCAGAAGAACTTGAAGAACTACCACTATTTCCACCTGTACTGGGCTGGGTGCTGGGCTTGCTGGTTTGACCACTAGAACTACCACCATTATTTCCAGTGCTTACTTGTGGCTTGGTAGCACTGAGATAGTCACTAGATACATACGCTACCTTACCATTAAACTCTATCCGACTCCATCCTGCTGCAGCTCCAGTACCAATGCCTGTACGAGTAACAGATTGAGCCTTGGTTAAGCTACCTAACTTATCGCTGTTGGTGCTATAACTGGAACGTACATTGACTGTGGTGGTTGCATACATGGTCTCGTCAGTTTCTGTAAACAGAGAGTCATTTTCCTGGGGTGCAGTGGTATTCTCCTGGGCAGGAGTGGAAACACTCTCCGGGGTGGGGGTGGTTTCGGGTGCGGTCTGGGTGGTCTGCTCCGGGGTAGCGGTGATCTCCGGGGTGCTGCTTTCCACAGGCTGGGTGACTGCGGGTGTGCTGGTGTCCTGGCTGTTGTCGGCGGCGTTGTCATTGGAACCGCCACAGGCTGTCATGGATAAAATCAGGGCCAGGGACATACCATATATGATCGCCTTTTTCATTTCTGATCCTCCTATGCCGTCGCTAAGACGGCTCTTTTATTCTCTCTCAACGGTCCGGCCCGTTGGGGGTGGGATTTCTCCCGGTCCCCCGTTGGGCGTTCCCGCCGAGATAAACAAAAGCGGTGCAGGTTTCCCTACACCGCATGAGGTACGACACAAAGCCCACTATAACCACCTTGTCAAAAAAACACAAAACGGCTATAATGAGAAAAGGCGTAGCGAAATGCTATTGTGTGGGAGGTTAGCTCTCCTGCATAGGACCGTGGGGTGTTGGCGCACCCTGCGGTCTGCCTCTATTTATCTCGATGGCACTATTTTACTCCATAACCTGAAAGATTGCAAGGTCATTTGAAACGGTCCGAAAGGGCCGTTTTTTGTTGTTCAGAGGGTGGCTGTGTATGGTGACAGTAGGCAGGTGGCCCGCCACGGGTGAGGCCTGGGTGCTGGGTCTGGGCTGGGCATAAGGCGGGGGCAAAGGTTGGTTCCGCTCCATGGAATATCCCCGCCGTGGGTTAGGTGAAGATATGAAAGCTGGTCCCCGTGGGATATTCCGTCGCTGTGATGCCCTGCGGGGCATAGGTTTTGAATGTGCACTTTCAAGAATCTTCTTTCGTGCCATCTGCTTCCAGTAAACTAATGATGTAGGCATTTAGGCTCATGCCATGGGCAGCAGCTTGCGCTTTATACTTTTCTTTTTTTTCTTTTTTTAAATCCAAACTGATTCGGGCGTAACTCTCTTTCCTATATTTGAGAGTTGCGTTTTTTTGCGCTTCTGAATACGCCATAGAATCACTCCTTTTTTGCAGTTTAACATATACGGCGGTATATGTCAAGGTGCACAATTACGGTGGTATATATTCTACCTGCATATATACCATGGTATATTTACTTTTTATATACGGTGGTGTATAATTAAGTATAGAAAAAAGGAGTTGATCCCATGAAACAGACCACTAAAATGAGTCGGGCAGTCAGCCAACTAGAGCATATCTATAACGCATTGAATACAGACTTCTTTCAGGATGAACTACCCATCCCCATTATTACGGTACAGAGTAAACCGGGGACCTATGGACACTGTACCACCAGCAAGGTGTGGCAGCGTAAGGACGGCGGAGCCTACGAACTGAACATTGCAGCCGAGGTCCTGAATTATCCGATTGAAGAAACTTTGGATACTATGCTTCATGAGATGGTCCATCTATATTGCCGGGAAAATGGGATCAAAGAAGTCAGCCGTGGAGGAAAATACCACAACAAGAGATTCAAGGCAGAAGCTGAGCGGCGGGGACTTGCCTGTGTCCCCTGTGGACAATACGGATGGAATACCACCCCAAGTGATAACCTCGTTGAATATGCACTTTCAAAAGGCTGGAATGAAATCAAAATCGGGCGTGGCAGTTTACCGCCCATCATCCGCACGGGGGCCAGCGGTACAGCCCAAACCGGAGCGGAAACGACCGGCGGTGGAAAGCGACCCAGCAGCACAAGAAAGCTGCAATGCCCGAAATGTGGTTGCAGTGTGAGAGCCACAAAGACAGTCAGAATTATGTGCATGGATTGCATGGAGCAAATGATAGAAGTTTGAATGTGCACTTTCAAATTCAACGAAAAAGCCGGCATCTGAACAAAGCAGATGTCGGCTTAATTTATAAGTTGTTGCAATGAGGCTCTTCCTCTAAACACTGAGGCTCTACACCATTTTTACACCATTTTGGTGTGGGAATGTATGAACCAATATAGAATTATATCTGCTGCGCTAATTTGCAATTTATTGTGCTATCAGGGTTTGGGGGTTTTATATGGAGATTTAAGGACTTATAAAAATAGGTACCTGTCTTACGATACCTAATTTCATCGGTTAAATACCCTCTTTCGGCATATTAGCCCAAGTATTATATCGTATCCCCGGCCAAATTACAAGTGCTGGGGCAGGAACTCTTGCCCCGGTTGTCTTTCCGGTCGGTTTGTGCTACCATACAGGGGAAGGAGACGGGGAAACCTGCCGGTATATTTTTGGCATTGTATCACGGTTTACATTCTTTTTCCCTTTACCCTGTCATACTGAATACAAGCAATGAAACTGCAAGGAGGCCATCCTGATGAAGGAATATCCTGTTCAGCGTGCCGCAGTGGGCAAGCCCAAGCCCGATCCCTCCACGCTGGTGTTCGGCAGAACCTTTACCGACCATATGTTTTTGATGGACTATACCGCCGGCCAGGGCTGGCACGACGGGCGCATCGTTCCCTACGGCCCCATCGCACTGGACCCCTCCGCCATGGTGTTCCACTACGCCCAGGAGGTCTTTGAAGGCCTGAAGGCCTACCGTTCCCCCGACGGCACCATTCAGCTCTTCCGTCCCATCGAGAACGTCAAGCGCATCAACTCCTCCTGTGAGCGTATGTGCATCCCGCCCCTGGACGAGGAGGACGCCCTGGCCGCCATCGAGCAGCTGGTGCGGCTGGAGGCGGACTGGGTGCCCGATCAGCCCGGCACCTCCCTGTATATCCGCCCCTTTATCATCGCCACCACCCCCACCCTGGGCGTCCATGCCGCCCATGACTATATCTTCGCCATCATCACCTGCCCCGTGGGCGCCTACTACGCCGAGGGCATCAACCCGGTGAAGATTTATGTGGAGAGCGAGGATGTCCGGGCCGTCAAGGGCGGCACTGGCTACACCAAGTGCGGCGGCAACTACGCCGCCTCCATCCGGGCCGGCGAGCGGGCTGAGCAGAACGGCTATGCCCAGGTGCTGTGGCTGGACGGCGTACACCGCAAGTATATTGAAGAAGTGGGCTCCATGAACGTCATGTTCCAGATCGGGGACACGGTGGTCACCCCCATGCTCACCGGCTCCGTGCTGCCCGGCATCACCCGCAAGTCCTGCATTGAACTGCTCAAGAGCTGGGGCATGAAGGTGGAGGAGCGGCTCATCACCGCGGAGGAGCTCTTCGAGGCGGGCGCCAACGGCACCCTGAAGGAGGCCTGGGGCACCGGTACCGCCGCTGTCATCTCTCCCATCGGCGAGATGGGCTGGGAGGACAAGCACGTTGTGGTCAATGGCGGCAAGATCGGCCCTCTGGCCCAGAAGCTGTATGACACCCTCACCGGTATCCAGTGGGGGACCCAGCCTGATCCCCACGGCTGGGTGGTCAAGCTGTAACTTTGCTATCTTCTATGCCTTCCTATACCTTCCCAGACAGAAGGACGAGACCGTGTGGTCCCGTCCTTCTGCCGCATCCTGTCAAAAAGTGGCTGCGGTCACTTTTTTGACAGGATGTTAAACTTTTGAGGCCTTTAAAAAGTCCTCAAAAGTTGTTTGACTGCACGCGAAAGGGAACCCTGACGGTTCCCTTTCACACTATCCTTCCCTCCGAAACCTCTGGCCAGAGGTTTTTCAGCAGCCTGAGGCAGAAGACCGGGACCCAAGGGCCCTGGCCTTCTGCCGTTTCTATGGAACATCTGACGTTTTCCTGTAGATTTGTTTAGCTTTCTTCCGGCGCTCGGTTCACTGTGGTACAATCGCTCCACTACGCCGGTCCTCCGGACCGGCGAAAACGAGGTGTTTGTTATGAAACGAGCCAATCCCATTTTGCTTTTACTGCCTCTGCTGTTCCTGTCCGCCTGTGCCAGACCGGCGGCGGATGTCACTGGTCCCGACGTCCAGACCGAGGCGGCCCGGCTGGCCGCCATTCAGCTGGGCCAGCTGGCCGACCGGCTGAACCAGATGGAGAAAGATCAGGTCCAAAACCTGCTGGAGGAACTGGTGCCTCTACAGCAGGCCCGGGCCCAGGTAGGCCGGTGGGAACTGTTCCCTCAGGAGGAGGAGCTGGTGGAGCAGCTTAACCAGCTGTATGAGGACTTCACCCAGCGCTATCTGGAGGAACCCCAGGAACCGGTAGAGGAAGAGGAACTCCCCGCCCTGGCCCAATATGAGATCGGGGCCGACGGCACCCTCATCCCGGATAAATCGGACAAGGCGGAGTACCGGGCCCTGTGGGACAAGGTCAATGAACTGCTGCCCGAAGGGAGCCTGAAACCCTTCACCCGGTTCACCATCTTTACCGACGGGGAGGCTGAGATCCTGGCCTATGTGGTTCCAGCGGACGACACCGGAGTCCAGTGGGAGCTGGCGGTGGACCCGGAGGACGCAGGTGATCCCGAGGCGTTCACCGAGACGGTATACCATGAGTACGCCCATTATCTGACCCTGAACGACAAGCAGGTGACCTACGGCGCGCCCAAGCGCTACGACTGCTACGGGGAGAACGACCTGGTAAGCAACCCGGACTCCTACCTCAATGCCTTCTACCAGCGCTTCTGGAAGGACTATCTGGACGACCGGCTGGCCGACCCGGAGAGCATCAACTTCTATCTGCGGCATGAGGACGACTTCATCACCAGCTACGCCGCCACCAGCCCCTCCGAGGACATTGCCGAGTGTTTCTCCTACTTTGTGCTCTACGACAGGCCTACCGGCACGTCGGTGTGGGAGCAGAAGCAGAACTTTTTCTACGACTATCCGGAGCTGGTGGCCTTCCGGGACCAGGCCCGGGCCAAACTGGGCCTGTAAGCCTTACCGGGTCAGCTTCCGGAACCCGGCGGGGGCCTCCGCACGGAAGATGCGCTCCTCGCCGGTGAAAGGGTCGGTGAGTACCAGCTCATGGGCATGGAGGCACAGCCGCCCCAGAGGATCGGTGGCCGCTCCGTAGTCCCGGTCTCCGGCCACCGGACAGCCCAGCTCGCTGAGGTGGGCCCGGATCTGGTTTTTCCGGCCGGTGTCCAGATCGATCTCCAGAAGGGCGTATTCCTTTCCGGCGCTGACCATGGTATAATGGGTTATCGCTTCCTTACCGCCGGAGCGCACCGAGTATACCTTGTGGGCGGCGTTCTCCCGCAGCAGGGTGCGGATGGTGTCTGAGTCCTTGGGCGGCCTGCCCTCCACCACCGCCAGATAGCCCCGGCGGCCCACCAGCTTGTCCCAGTTGTCCTGGAAGGCCCGCTTGGTCTCCTCGTCCTTGGCGAAGAGGAGCACGCCGGAGGTGGCCCGGTCCAGCCGGTGGACAATGAAGATCCGGTTCTGGGGATCGGCCTTGCGGACGTAGTCGGTGGCCATGTGGTAGGCGGTGCGCACCTTCTCCTTGTCGGTGGCCATGCTCAGCAGACCGGCGGGCTTTTCGATGACCAGCAGCCTGCCGTCCTCGTAGAGGATGGGGAAGGGGGCCTTTTTGTCTCCCGCGCCCTGAGGAAGCACCACCACCGTCTGTCCCGGCAAGAGGGGATGGTCGTGGCGGGTGACGGTCTTGCCGTCCACCTGGACCTGCCCCCGGGTAAGCAGGGACTTGACGCTGTTGCGACTTTTGCCGGTCACATGGGCCAGCAGGAAGGGGAGCAGGGTGTCCTGCTCATTTACGGAATAGCGTTTTTCTTGCATATTTTCACATCCATTCAGGAGGTTTTGTCAATGAATGACGTTTTGCATCAGCTTCGGGACCGCAAATCGGTGCGGGCCTATCTGGAAAAGCCCATTGCCCCCGACGACAAGCGGGCCATCCTGGAGGCCGCCTGCGCCGCCCCCACGGCGGGCAACCAGCAGCTGTACACCATTCTGGACATTACCGACCAGAAGCTGAAGGATACCCTGGCGGAGACCTGCGACCACCAGCCCTTTATCGCCCAGGCGCCTCTGGTGCTGATTTTTTGCGCCGACTGCCAGAAGTGGTACGACGCCTTTGACGCCGGCGGCTGCCAGCCCCGGAAGCCGGGGGTGGGGGACCTGCTGCTGGCCTGCTCCGACGCCAACATTGCCGCACAGAACGCCGTCACCGCTGCCTGGAGCCTGGGCATCGGCTCCTGCTACATCGGGGACGTGATGGAGCAGTGCGAGACCCACCGGCAGCTGCTCAACCTGCCGGACTATGTGTTCCCCGCCGCCATGGTGGTGTTCGGCTACCCTACCGCCCAGCAGCAGGCCAGAGAGAAGCCCAGCCGCAGGGCCCTGCCCTATATCGTTCATGAAAACGGCTATCGCCGGATGAACGCCGGGGAGCTGGAGCGGATGCTGGCCGACAACGCCGGACAGCGGCCCTATACCGACTGGCTGAAAGCCTTTTGCGACCGAAAGTACAACTCCGACTTCTCCCGGGAGATGACCCGTTCGGTGGAGGCATATCTGAACGCATTTGAGGCGTGACTTATACCAGCTGCTCCAGCACCCGCCGCAGCAGGTCCGCCGCGCCCACCTGATAGCCGCAGCAGGCGTAAGCTGCCCGGCCCTCCTGGTCCCGTACCACCGCCAGAGGCGGCTTGTCCGGGTCCAGACCCAGATGGCGGGCCACCGTTTCCACCTGATAGCCCCACTCGGGGTAAACCAGCTGTACCTGGGGCCATTTGTCCAGCAGCCCCGCCAGGGTGGCCTGCTGTTCCGCGCCGGGCCGCCGCAGGAAGAAGATCACGTCCCCGTCCAGCGCCTGAAACGCGGGCAGGGCGGCGGAGAGTTCATTTAAAATATGTTCCGTGGGTTCCGCCCCCTCCTCCAGCCAGAGGAGGAGGGCGGCTTTTTCATGGGTTCCACCCAACTCCGCCAGAGGCAGGTCCCGGGGGGAGATGAGGTCGTCCACCGAGCAGTCCCGCAGCACCAGCGGGATTTCCTGTTCCTGCTCCGCCTCCAGGGTGAACTCCAGCCGGTTGGCGAACTGGTCCCCCGCCGGCAGCCGCAGGGCGGTGAGCATCCGGTAGCGCCCGGCAGGCAGGGTGACATTCAGCTTGTTTTTGTGCCAGGCCCGGTCGGTCAGCCTGAGGGGTTTCCACATTTCCCCCGTCCAGAAGTCCAGCGACCAGTTCTGCCGGTAGAAAAACCGCTCCACCGGCGTCTTCCGGAAGGTGACTTTTCCACATTCCTCCGGCTCCTTGGGGACAAATTTCCCGTTTTGCCACACCAGCACCGCCCCGTCCAGGGGGCGCAGCAGGGCAGGCACCCCCTGCTGCCGCAGGGCAATGACCTCACCCACCACGCCGGGCTGGGGGACGGACCAGTCAGTGAGACGCTCAAAGGCCACTCGGGGGCAGAGCACAAACCGCCGGAATATCTCCGCCGGGTACCGGTCCGCCCAGGGCCGGGCCCGTTCCAGATGGACCTCCAGCAGCTGGGCGGTCACGTCCCGCAGGTCCTTGTCGGACAGGGAGGAGAGAAGGGCGGTGCGCAGAGGGTCGTTGTCTTTGCTGAGAAAGGCGTAGATCTCCCTGAAGTTGCCCCGGGCCTTTTGAAGCAGCTCCCGTTGCTGGGGATAATTTTGGGCCTGTTCCTCGTCGAAATAGCCTGCCATCCGGGCCTGCCGCTTGGCGGTCCCTGCCGCCAGTACCGCAGCCCGTTCCTGGCGCTGGGCCTGATCCAGAGGGGCGGGGTTGACGGGGGCGTCCTGGGGGGCACGGAAATCGAAGGGAGTCCAGTCCGTGCAGGGGGAGGGGAGGGTCAGCTCCGCCCCGTCCTCGGTCTGGCCGTGGCAGAAGGCTTCCTTTTCACCGGCGGACAGATGGAGGTCACCTATCCCCAGCTCAACCTGGACCCTGCCGGTTTCATCGGCGGTAAGGACGGCAATGGGGCAGAAGCGAGACTCGTTGAGGACTTCCAGCGTAATGGTCTCCCACGGCCCGGCCTGGAAGGTGTAGGTCTTGGTGCGGGCGTAGCGGGCTGTCTGGTTGTGGTACAGGGCCTGTCCCTGCCTGTCCAGAGGGGCGCCATGGAGGGCCAGGTCGGCCACCGGGCCGAAGGTGCGGCTGTGGACCAGCATGGCCCGGGAAGCGGCGGTGTTGAACCAGCCCCGGTCCAGCACCGGTTCCGGCTCGCAGGCTCCCAGGAAGCGCCACTTGCCCTCACATAGCACCTCCACCCAGGCGTGGTTGTCGTCGCAGTGGGACCAGCGGGGGGCGTACACCTGCCGGGCGGCCAGACCCACAGCGCGCAGGGCGGACACCAGGAAGGCGGACTCCTCCCCGCACCGGCCGCTGCCGCAGCGGTATACCGTCAGGGGGGAGGCGGTGCGGTCGTCCTGGGCCTGATAGCTGGCCTGCTCATGGCACCAGCGGTTGACCTCCAGGGCGGCCTCCTCCTGGGACAGGTCCTTCACCCGGTTCCACAGATGGCTGTAAAACAATGCCCGGTGGTCGGACAGATCCTCGTCGTTGACCCGGGGGCAGAGGACGTACTGCTCGTAGGCCTCCCGGCTGAGAGAAGCGCACCAGGGGACGGTCTGGCGCAGCATATGGCTGTGGGCGGCGAAGGCCTCAAACAGGGACTGGGGGTAGCTGTCCCAGTCCTCCGGCAGGGCCTGCCGGATAAAAGTCAGTTCCTGATCCATATGATCCACTCCTTTGGAATGGGGCTATGATATCACATTTCTTTGTGGTATCATAGCCCCAGATAAGAAAAGAAGGTGTTGCCATGATTCTGGAAGTGTGCTGCGGCTCGGCGGAGGATGTGCTGATTGCCGCACAGGCCGGCGCCGACCGGGTGGAGCTGAATTCCGCTCTGTTTTTGGGGGGACTGACTCCCTCCATGGGGGCCATGGAGGTTGCCCGGCAGGTGTCCATCCCCATTATGGCCATGGTGCGGCCCCGGGAGGGGGGCTTCTGCTACAGTGAGGCGGAGTTTGCCGCCATGCTGGCTGACGCCCGCGCCCTGCTGGCAGCAGGGGCGGACGGCATCGTGTTCGGCTGTCTCCACCCCGACGGCAGGGTGGACAAGGCCCGGTGCGCCGCCATGCTGGAGGTCATTGGGGAGAAGGAGAGCGTGTTCAGCCGGGCCATCGACGTGGTGCCCGACTGGCGGGAGGCTCTGGACGTGCTGATAGAGCTGGGGGTGACCCGGGTCCTCACCAGCGGTCAGGCCAGTTCCGCCCCGGCGGGGGTGGACACCATCCGGGCCATGGAGGAGTATGCCGCCGGACGCATCCAGATTCTGCCCGGCTGCGGAGTGAAACCGGACAACGCCGCCGCCCTGCTGGCGGCCACCGGCTGTAATCAGCTTCACGGCTCCTTCAAGACCAGCCGGACCGACGTTTCCGCCACCCACAACCCGGCGGTGTCCTTCTCCGGCGGGGTATGTCCCCCGGAGGAGCAGGTGCCGGTCACCGACGCCGCTGCCGTCCGGGCGGCAGTGAGTGCCATGGGCAAATAAAAAAGAGGTGTGCCCCATGTCTGTGGGGCACACCTCTTAGCTCATACGGGAAAAATGCTCGATGGCCTTGGCGAATTCAGCAATGGTGCGGTCGGCGTCGCCGTGCTCGATGCCGTCCCGGACACAGTGGTTGAGATGACCCTCCAGCACCACCTGGCCCACCTTGTGCAGGGCACTTTTGGCGGCATTGATCTGCATCAACATCTCCTCACAGGGCACGTCCTCGTCTACCATCCGGTCAATGGCGTTGAGCTGGCCGATGATTTTCTTTAAGCGGCGGTGCAGATTGTCGGCGTCCATACACTGTCTCATGGGCGCTCCCCCTTTCTGTGATGAAAAGGGCTGCTGCGTCCGGCAGCAGCCCTTGACTGGATTCAGCTACGTTCCTCAAAACTGGCGCCGCAGTTGCGGCAGTTGACGGTGATCTTTCCTTTGCCCCGGGGCACCCGCAGATACTGCCCGCAGTTGGGGCATTTGAAATAGCGGTGATCTTTGTCCCGGTGGATGGTGCGCCGCATTTTGAACCAGCGGATGAACGGCCCGAACAGGGCCAGAAACCGGGCGTTTTCCGCCCGACGGCGGTCAATGCGGCGGGAGAACATCCGAAACAGGTTCCACAGCAGCACTGCCAGCGCCAGCCAGGAGACCCATGCCATATGGGGCAGCGCCGATATAAAAATCAGCACCACATACAGGAAAAGCAGGAAAAAGGAGAGGTGATCGCTGCCATACCGTCCGTACATCAATTTTCGCAAAAAATTCATGAGCATGAAATACGGTCGTCTCCTTTGACGTAAGAATTGGGTGCACTTTTGATGTCTATATGATAGCGCCTGCGGCTTTTTTCGTCAAGGATACAACCGTAAACATTTCATGAACGATGGACCGACGGAGAAGGCAGTACTTGCGGTTTGGAGAAAAAACCGCTATACTGACGGTATCAAATGAGAAGTGACACAAAGGAGGGTCCCCATGGGCCGCATCGACAAGGAAAATTACTATCTGGACATCGCCCAGACTGTGGCCGAGCGGGCCACCTGCCTGCGCCGCTGCTACGGCGCGATCCTGGTAAAGAGCGACGAGATCATTGCCACCGGCTACAACGGGGCTCCCCGGGGCCGGAAAAACTGCGTGGATCTGAACTACTGTACCCGAGAGGCCCTGAATATCCCCTCTGGGGAGCGGTATGAGCTGTGCCGCTCGGTCCACGCCGAGGCCAACGCCATCATCTCCGCCGCCCGGAGCGAGACCATCGGGGCCACCCTGTACATGGCCTGTGTGGACCCCGCCACCGGGGAGCTGATCCCCAACTCCACCTCCTGCTCCATGTGCCGGCGGCTCATTATCAACGCGGGTATCCAGCGGGTGGTCATCCGCAACACCAAGACCGACTATTCCGTGGTCCATGTGGAGGACTGGGTCCGGGAGGACGACTCCCTGCCCCAGACCTGAGACGGAAAGGGGAATATGGACAGGCAAAGGGCCTGCTGCAATGGTGCAGCAGGCCCTTTTTAACGGAACAGACGGTCAGCCCTCTTCTTCCGGCGGCTCCACAGTCATGTAAATGTAGGAGGAGCTGTAGTCGTTGTAGTCCTCCTGGCTCTCCGTATAGTAGCCGATGAACAGGCCCTCTTCATCATAATAGGACCGGCAGTTCTCATAGTAGGAGTTCTGCTGGAAGAGGGCGATAAAGTCCTCCCTGAGGGTGTGCTCTTCCCCCAGATTGGGGGACAGGAAGGGAACATCCGCCGAACGGAGGGCCTGGTTCAGGCGGGCCAGATCTGCCTTTGCCTGAGCGATGTTGTCCTCCTTGGAGGCATTGACGTCGATGTCCAGGGAGTAGGTAATTTCCTCCACCACGCCGTCGTTGTTCACCGTGGCGGACAGGTAGGACTGGGTGTCGTTGTCCTCATGTTCCAGATAACCCGTTACGCGGTACCCGTAATCTTTGTAATACTCCATGGGGTCGTCGGCATATGCGCGGTCACAGGAGGCTTCAAAAACCTGCTCCAGCTTCTCCAGTACCACCGCCGCCCGGGCCGCGCCCTCCCGGCTCTCCCGGACTGCCTGCACGTAGTAGGGTGTCGCTACGGCCAGCTGCAGGACCAGCGGAACCAGGATGATGACCGCCACCCGCAGCTTGACGGAGGGCAGCTTCATGCCCAGAGCTTCTGCAATGCGCTTGGCGCTTTTCCGGATTTCAAACAGGATGCTCACAATGGCGTGCAGTCCGATGAGTCCGCCCACGGCAGTGCTGATGTCGCCCGCTGTCTTTACCCTGTCGTCGTCGGAGCGGGACATGAGCCGCCCGGCGGCGATGGCGGTGTTGGCGGCCAGTACCTCCGCCGAGCGGTCGGTGTAGGATAGATAGGTGTGGGCCTTTTCCTGAATGACCTCCCACTTTTTTCTTCTGACTCCCCATATGACGCTGACACCCTGAAATAAAAACAGGACCATATAGATCAGAAGAATGGCAATTGCCACATAGGCTACCTCCATGCAGGAACCGGACAGGTGAAACACCACGCTTCGGATCATGTCCAGAAAGATCCAGATAAACATGGACAGCAGGCCTGTACACAGATAGGCCGCCGCCGTCACAGGACGGGTATAGTACTTCTTGATGGTGCGGATTTCTTTTTCCGTCATAAGTTCACATCCTCGTTTCGGCGGGGGAGGCGTGCTTGACGGAACGGACGGTGAGGGTCTCTCCGTCTACCGAGAAGCCCACCTCCACCCCGCCGAAGGCCATGCCGTACACCCGGGCGGGGTCGTGCTGATAGGAGGGCCGGGGGTCCCGGGACAGCACCCCGATGAGCGCCTCCCGCTTGTCCTCCGGTACCTGGGAGAGCAATTCCGGGGGGAACTCCACCTCCAGCACCTTGCCCCCAACGTTGCCGGTAAAGCCCCCCAGCGCCTCCGGGTGGGCATCGGCGTAGGGCAGATAGGGCTTGATGTCCAGGATGGGGGTGCCGTCCATCAGGTCGGCCCCTGATACCACCAGCACGGTACCCAGTTTGGGGTCCTTCTGGATGGACTCCAGTTTGACGCAGGACAGGCCGATGGCGTTGGGCCGGAAGGGGGAGCGGGTGGCGAACACCCCCATGCGAGTATTGCCCCCCAACCGGGGAGGCCGCACTGTGGGGGACCACTTGTCCCGCACTGCCTCAGAAAACTGCCAGATGAGCCAGATGTGGGAGAATTCCTCCAGTCCCCGCAGGGCGTCCGGGTTGCGGTACTCGGGCTCAAAGACGATGGTGGCCTTCAATTCCTCCACCAGCCCGCTCTGCCGGGGGATGCCGAACTTGGTGGGGAAGTCGCTGCGGATGCGGGCGATGATATGCATGGGGATCATTTGCTTCCCTCCTGTGCCTTTTTCAGGGCGGCGGCCACCGGCCGGGACGGGGTAGACCGGTTGTTGCGGGCCAGGATGGCGGCGATCTGCCCGCCTACCTGCTCCACCTCAGCCTTGAAGGTGGTGGCGGACAAACGCAGGGCTCCGTGGCCCAGAATGATGAGCTGCTCCGCCCCGTCGGAGGTGGCCACCTTGACCTGGTGGTGTCTGCCGATCTCATAGGTGGCCCGCTCGATATAAGTGTCCGCCGTCTCCGCCTCTTTGGTATACACAACGTAAATGTTGTGGTATTTGAATACATCCTGTACATTGCGGGGCACCTTGTAGGCGTCAAATACCAGGATGACCACGCATTTTTTGAAGCCCTGGTAGTTGCTCAGCAGATCCATCAGCAGCTGCCGGGCGGCGTCCAGATTGGTCTGGGCCACCGATTTCAGCTCCTCCCAGGCGAAAATGATGTTGTAGCCGTCCACCAGCAGGTACTCCGGGCCTTTGTTTTGGGTCTGGACATTGTACTTCCGCTGGTCCAGGCTGGTACGGGCGGGTTTGGGCTGAGGGCGGAAGGAATTGCGCTCCACCTTGCCGTAGGTGCGCTCGTAGATGGCCAATAACTCCTTGTCCTGCTCCAATGACAGGCCGGAGTTGGAGCTGCTCCGCCGTACGGGAGCGGAGGAAGTCTCAGGCTCCTGGGGTGCGTCCAGGGACAGGCCGCTGTCCACATGGGCCATCTCCTTCACCTGGTCCCACTTCACGTTGTACCCTGCCCCGTGGGCGCAGAACACCGAGCCGGTGGGGTTATCCACATCCCGCTCCGGGTCGTAGCCCAGCTCCTCCACCACAGTTTGCTGGTCGTGGCAGGGGTAGTAGCCCTTCAGGGTGCAGCTGAGCCGCCCCATACCTCTGGTGTAGGCGGCTACCTCGCCGCCGTAGTCCCGCAGCCCGGCCACCGGGGCGGAGCCGGTGAGGATGGTCAGCTCCCCCGCGGTCTCCGGGGGCTGGCACTCGCCCCCCATCCGCTGCAGGTCGCTCATGGCCCGGCCCACCTGGGCGGCAGGCACCTCCAGCCGGAAGGAGTACCAGGGCTCCAGCAGGATGTTCTCCGCCTCCATGAGCCCCTGGCGCACCGCCCGGTAGGTGGCCTGCCGGAAGTCGCCCCCCTCGGTGTGCTTCAGGTGGGCGCGGCCAGCCAGCAGGGTGATTTTTACATCGGTGAGGGGGGAGCCGGTGAGCACGCCGGGGTGGGCCCGCTCGGCCAGATGGGTGAGAATCAGCCGCTGCCAGTTGCCGTCCAGCACGTCCTCCGGGCAGGCGGTATCCAGCACGATGCCGCTGCCACGATCCCCCGGCTCCAGCAGCAGATGGACCTCGGCGTAGTGGCGGAGAGGCTCATAGTGGCCCACGCCGATGACGGGAGAAGCGATGGTCTCCCGGTACACGATGCCCCCCTGTCCGAAGGTCACGTCCATGTTAAACCGCTCCGCAATGAGCCGCTGCAAAATCTCCAGCTGGACCTGGCCCATCAGCTGGATGTGGATTTCTTTTAAGCGTTCGCTCCACACCAGATGGAGCTGGGGGTCCTCCTCCTCCAGCTGGCGCAGCTTCTGCAGGGCGGTGACCGGGTCCTGCCCCTCGGGCAGGATCATCTGATAGGTGAGCACCGGCTCCAGGGCGGGGGGCGCACCCTCCGCCTCAAAGCCCAGGCCCTGCCCGGCGGCAGCGGAACTGAGACCGGTGACTGCCACCACGGACCCCGCCGGGGCCACGTCCACCGGCTGGAATTTCACGCCGGAGTACACCCGCAGCTGGTCGGCCTTGTCGCTCCAGCCCGGGCCGTCCAGAACCGTCTTTACCTTAAGGCTGCCGCCGGTAATCTTCATCCAGGCCAGCCGGTTGTTCTGATTGTCCCGGGAGATCTTGAAGATGCGGGCGCCGAACTCCTCCCCGTACACCGGCCGGGGGGCATATTGCTCCAGGCCCCGGAGGAAGTCCTCCACCCCTTCCAGTTTCAGGGCGGAGCCAAACCAGCAGGGAAACAGTTTCCGCTGGGTGATGAGGGCGGTGAGGGCGGTGTCTGAAATGGAGCCTGTCTCCAGATAGTCCTCCAGTAGAGACTCGTCACACAGGGCGGCCTGCTCACAGAGGGCCTCCTGATCCCCCATGTCCACGCAGCCCTCGTCCAGCTTGCTTTTTAACTCCGCCAGCAGGGCGGCCCGGTCCGCCCCTGCCAGGTCCATCTTGTTCACAAAGAGGAAGGTGGGTACCCCGTATCGCTCCAGCAGCTTCCACAGGGTATAGGTGTGGCCCTGTACCCCGTCGGCTCCGCTGACCACCAAAATGGCGCAGTCCAGCACCGACAGGGTGCGCTCCATCTCGGCGGAGAAGTCCACGTGGCCGGGGGTGTCCAGCAGGGTGACCTCCAGATGCTCCAGAGGGAGCACCGCCTGCTTGGAGAAGATGGTGATGCCCCGCTCCTTCTCCATAGGATCGGTGTCCAGAAAGGCGTCCCCGTGGTCCACCCGGCCCAGCTTTTTCAATTTTCCGCAGGTGTAGAGCAGTCCCTCGCTGAGGGTGGTCTTGCCCGCGTCCACATGGGCCAGAATGCCCACGACTAATTTTTCCATAGCTGCCGTCCTTTGCGGTATGATAGGATAGTATATCATGTCCGGGGGAGCGGGGCAAATAAAAAGGGCCCCGAAGGGCCCTTTTGGGAAGTTGGAATCAGCCTTTGGCGCCGTCGCCCATATAGGAGCTGTACAGCGGAGTGGGCAGGCCGAAGCCGCCGGCCACGGGCAAAATCTCGCCGGTGATGAAGGCGGCCCGGTCGCTGGCCAGGAAGGCCACGGCGTCGGCAATGTCCTCGGGACGGCCGGGACGGTTGAGGGGGACGTTTTTCAGGAACAGGTCCAGGAAGGCCTGAGACATATTGTTCAGGGCCGCGTCGGTGGCGGTGAAGCCGGGAAGTACCGCATTGCACCGCACCCCCTGCCGGGCGTACTGCACGGCGATGTCCTTGGTGAGGAAGTGGATGGCGGCCTTGCTGACGCCGTAGGCGGTGCGGCTCAGGTCGGGATAGAGCCCGCCCACCGAACCGATGTTGATGATGGCACCGCCGCCATTCTTGGCCATGACGGGCACCGCCGCCTTGCTGGGCAGGTACACGCTCTTCAGGTTGGTGTTGACGATGCGGAAGAAGTCGTCGGTATCGCCGGTTACCACGTCCAGGTCAGTCTTGACGTCGGTGGCGCCGAAGTTGTTGACCAGAATGTCCAGCCGGCCCTCCTTCTTGGCCACCTCGTCCACCATGCCGGAGTAACTCTCCTCGTTGGCGGCGTCAAAGTAGACCACCCCGGCCCGCCCACCGGCGGCGATGATCTCGTCGGCGATCTGCTGACCGGCGTCCATACGGCGCACGCCCAGATAGACGGTGGCGCCCTGGGCGGCCAGAGCCTTGGCGCAGGCCAGGCCGATGCCGCGGGTGGAGGAGGAGACCAGCGCGACCTTTTGTTCCAGTTCTTTCATGATGGTAATTCTCCTTTTTGAACCATATGGTATGATTAAGATACTATGATAATAGCACTATCCGCCGTTGGGCGCAAGCATTATTTTTTGGAGCGGATGCAACAAAAGTGACCCCTCAGGGATGTTAGGGGCGAAAGGGGGGAGGGCAATGGCAGAGGAAACCGGCCTGCGGCAGGTGGTGGAGACCTACGGGAACATGGTGTACCGCCTGGCGCTGGCCCAGACCCACAGCGGCCATGACGCCGATGACGTCTTTCAGGAGGTCTTTCTCCGCTATCTCCGTTCCGCGCCGGACTTTCGGGAGGAGGAGCACCGGAAGGCCTGGCTGCTGCGGGTGACAGTGAACTGCTGTAAGAAATTCCACACCTCCTTCTGGAGGCGGCATACCACGGCCCTGTCTGAGACCATCCCCGCCCGGACGGAGGAGGAGGGGGAGCTGCTCCAGCTGATAGAGGGCCTGCCGGAGAAGTACCGGGCGGTGCTCCACCTCTACTACTACGAGGGCTACGCCACCGGGGAGATTGCGGCCATCCTGGGCCGCAGTCCCAACACCGTCCGCAGTCAGCTGGCCCGAGGCAGGGCCTTGCTGCACGACGCATGGAAAGGAGCGGAAGAGCTATGACGGAAGAGAACTATCGGGCGCTGTATGACCGGGCGTCCCCCGGCCGGGATCTGGTGGAGGATACCCTGGCGGCGGCGGAGCGGCCCCAGCGGAGGGGCATCCCCGCCAAGCGGCTGGCGGCCGCCCTGGTGTGTCTGGCCCTGGTGCTGGGGGTGGGCAACTATCAGGCCCTGGCGGCGGGGGTCCAAAAGATCATCCGGTTCTTTGCCGGTACCGGGGCGTCGGAGACCCCCGTCATGGTGGTGGAGGAGGCCGACCGGTGGACCGAGGGGGATTGGCTGTGCCAGCTGGACGGGGTGAGCCAGGGGGAGTGGCTGCTGCTGGAACTCTACCTGGTGAGCCCGGAGTTGGAAGAGCATCAGCTGGCCACCCGGAAGCTCCAGGTCTACGCCGGGGACACCCCCCTGGAACAGGGGTGTCTGGTCTACTCCGAGTGGCTGCCCTACAACGGCTTTGCTCCCCAGGGCCAGGCGTGGGTGTCCCTCTCTGGCCTGGACTGTGGGCCGGAGGTGGCCTGGCGGGAGGATGGTTACCAGTCCCGGGTCCACATGGCCTTCCTCTATCGGCTGCCGGAGGGAACACCCCGGGAGGTGACCTATGAGCTGCTGGATCTGGAGGCGGGCGGGTCCCGCACCGGATTGCTGGAACTCACCTCGGCGGAGACCCTGGCTGCCCACACGGACAGCCGGACCTTTGAGGAGGGCACGGTTACTGCCCTGGTCAGCCAGGATGGACGGCAGCTGTCGGTATACGCCCACCAGGAGGAGAACGACGACGGCCTGCTGCTGACGGGGGCTGCTCTCTTCCACCATCAGGTCACCTTTATCGGGGCCTCCGGGGAGCGTTACCCCGACGCGGGAGAGGGCTTCCGCAGTTTCACTTCCGGCCATGTGAACGTCCAGCTGGCCTCTGCCCCCGACTGGGTGGAGGAACCCATTGTGGCGGTGGAGATCGGGGCGATCAGGCTGGTCTATGAGCATGATATCTGGTGGGACGGTCCGGGAGAAGGCATCGTCCGAACCCAGGATGACGTGGTCTATGGGGACCTGAACTGGGTCATTGATTTAACATAAACCAAACGGGCCTGCTGCAAGCGCAGCAGGCCCGTTTTTGATTTTATCGGTTCCCCGGCCGGTAGGGGGTGAGCAGCCAGCCGGTCATGGGAGGCAGCGCCACCTGCCCGGCAGGCAGCTCCATGCCGGTCATCCAGTCTTTGGCGGCCCAGGGCAGAGTGATGAGCTCGGGAGCTTTGCCGATGTTGACGGCGGTGAGCACCGGTTGGCCCTCCCCCTCCCGCAGGAAGGAGAGCAGCTTGCCCTCCGCCTTCCACCAGCGGATGCTTCCCCGCCGCAGGGCGGGCAGTTCCCTCCGGGCTTTGCCCAGGCTGGCGTACCAGCGGCGGAGCACGTCGTCCGCCATCTCCCAGCGGTAGGTCCGGCGGTTGAAGGGGTCCTCAAAGCCCTCAATACCCGCCTCGTCCCCGTAATAGATCATGGGGGAGCCGGGGAAGGAGAAGAGCACCAGGGCCCCCAGCATCAGCTTGGACCGGCCCAGCAGATATTGCTCCGGGGTAAGGAAGTAGGAGGAGCGCCAGTCCTTGTCGTGGTCCTGGCCGTCCCCGCCGTAACCCAGCAGGGTGAGGATGCGGGGGGTGTCATGGGTGCCCAGAAAGTTCATGGCGGAGTGGAAGGCAAAGGGGGGATAGTTCTCCCGGATGGCCTCCATGGTGTTCTTGAAATGGACGGCGTCGCCCCCCATCAGATAGCCCAGCAGGCTGTTGCGGAAGGGGTAGTTCATCAGGCCGTCACAGTGGCCCCCCAGAATGTGCTTGCGGCGGACGCCGTAGGCAATCTTGGTGGAGCCGTCCTCCCACACCTCGCCGATGACCACCGCCTCAGGGTTGGTTTCCCGGACGGCCTGGTGGATGCCGTGGACAAAGTCGTCGGGCAGCTCGTCAGCCACATCCAGACGCCATGCGTCCGCCCCCGCCCGCAGCCAGCGGCGGACGATGCTGTTTTCATCCCCGAAGATATAGTCCCGGTAGGAGGGCTCCCCCTCGTTGACGGCGGGCAGGGAGTAGATCCCCCACCAGGAGTCATATTTATCCGGCCAATGGGAGAAATTGTACCACTTGTAGTAGGGACTGTCCTGGGACTGGCAGGCTCCGTTTTCCGGATAGGAGCCGTCCCCATTGAAGTAGCGGCTCACATAACCCTGGTGGTTGAACACACCGTCCAGCATGATCTTCATGCCCAGCTTGTGGGCGGCGTCGCACAGGGCCTTGAAGTCCTCCTCGGTGCCCAGCATGGGGTCGATCTTCTCATAGTCGCCGGTGCCGTAGCGGTGGTTTTCCGGCGCTTCAAAGATGGGGCAGAAGTAGATGGTCTCCACCCCCAGGTCGTGGAGGTAGGGCAGCTTTTCCATAACGCCCTTCAGATCGCCTCCGAAGAAGTCCCGGTTGCGCACCTCGCCGTTCTGGTCGGGCCGGTACTCCGGCTCCTCCCGCCAGCTGGTGTGGACGGTGCGGCCCCCGGGCATCCCGGTGGGATCGGGCACTCTGGTGCGGCGGAACCGGTCGGGGAAGATCTGATAGGTGACCCCCTCCCCGAACCAGCCGGGCACCTGGTCGGTGCCGTCGTACACTGTCAGCTGATAGGGGCCCAGCTCCTCCTGGCGGCCGTCCAGCCCTTCCAGGCGGAAGGAGTACCAGATCAGCCCCACATGGTCCCCGGTGTCCAGGATGACCTTGAGCACGTCCCGGTCCCCATCAATGCCGTCCCAGGCCATGGGCAGCTCCAGCCGCCGCTCCTGAGAGGACTCAAAGTAGGCGATGAGCACCGCCTGGGAGAAGCCCTCCGTCCGGAGTGGGCGCAGGGTGAGGGATACCTGAGTGCCCGAGGGCACCGCGCCATAGGGCTGTTTATACCGGCTGTCCCGGCTGTCAAAGGTCATTGCATCCAGCAAAGAAAAGACTCCCTTCAGCGGATCAAGGTATTTTCTGTCCCAATGGATTCCATGGTATGCTCGCTGCCGAAGTAATAGTTCACGATCTCACCGGCGGCGCTGGCCAGGTTGGCACCGGAGGCGCCGCCCTCCACCACCATGGAGATGACGATCTCCGGATCGTCATAGGGGGCGAAGAGGACAAACACGGCGTTGGCGTTTTCATCGGCGGACACCTGGGCGGAACCGGTCTTGGCGCCCACTTCCACCGCCAGATTGCTCAGGTACTGGTCCACGGTGCTCTCCTCGTCGTTGGCCACCTCCCACATACCCTTCTTCACCGCCTCCACATAGGCGGGGTCCAGGTCCAGGGTTTCCACAGGCTGAGCCTCATACTCATACACCGTCTCGGAGAAGTCGCTGGATTTCACCGTCTTGAGCAGGTGGGTCTGGTAGCGGTTGCCGCCGTTGACCAGGGTGGCAATGTAGTTGGACAGCTGAAGCATGGTGATCTTGGTGTTGTCCTGACCGATGGCGGCGGACAGCAGGTTGCCGCCGTACCACTCCTGGCCCAGCATAGCGCTGGTTTCCGGGCCGGCTACATAGCCTTCCGCCTCGCTCAGTTCCAGGCCGGTTTTCTGGCCCAGGCCGAACATGGCGGCGTACTCGTCGATCTTATCAATGCCCAGCCGGTGGCCCAGGGTGTAGAAATAGATGTTGCAGGAGTCCCGCAGGGCGTCGGCCATATTTTCCCAGCCGTGGGTGCCCCGGTATTGACGGTAGATCCAGCACTGGGGATGGTAGTCGCCGTAGGGATAGTGCTCCTCCTCGGGCAGCTGGAGCGCACCGGTATCCTGGATTTCCTCGGTGGGGGTCACCAGCCCCTCCTCCAGGGCGGCAATGGCCACCAGAGGTTTGAAGGTGGAACCGGGATAGTAGATCTCGCTGGTGGCCCGGTTGACAAAGGGGTTGCGGGGATCGTCGGACACCGCTTTATAGGCCTCGGTGCTGCTGTATACGGTGGACAGGTCGTAGGTGGGGTAGGAGGCCATGGCCAGAATGCCGCCGTCGTTGACGCTCTGCACGATGATGGCGCCCTTCTCCTTGGTGTCGGCCAGACTCTCGATGGTGTTGGCCAGCACCTCCTCCACCTTCTCCTGGAGCCGCAGGTCCAGGGTGGTCATGACATGGTTGCCCGGCTCGGGTTCCATAGCCTCGCCGGTCTCATCGTCCACCATCCAGCTCTCGCTGACCACCTTGCCGCTGGTGTTCATCTCCTGGATCAGGGTGCCCGACTTGCCCCGGAGGTAGTCCTCAAAGGCGGCCTCCATGCCGTCGATACCCACTTTATCATTCATATTATAGCCCTTGGCCTTGTAGGTCTCCCAGTTTGCGCTCTGAATGGAGCCCACCCGGCCCAGAAGATGGGCGGCGCTGGTGGTGTTGTACTGCCGGACAGTGGTGGCGGAGATATTCACGCCGGTCAGATTCCGTTCCTTCACGGCGGAGATCACGTCGATATCCACATCCTGGGCGAAGATATACTCGGTCTGCTTCACATTCTGGCTGCGGAGATTGAGCTCGTACAGCACGCCGATGAGGGCACGGGCGTCGGCGTCGGAGAGAGACTCGTCAATGAGAAAGTACTGCCGCAGGCCGTCGATGACCTCTTCCGCCGTGGGGCCCTCTCCCAGGTCAGCCACGCTGGAGGCGGCGGCCAGGTCCTCGCTGCGCCAGCGGTTGGGAAGAATATCAGTGCCCAGGGGCAGGGCGTCCAGCAGGGCGCCCAGGTAGCTGAATTTGACCTTCCCCTCGCTGTTGGTGTACACCAGGGCGTTTTCGTCGGTGTAGGTGAAGGGGGCGTCCTTGGAGATGGGCAGGGTATCGGTCCATTCCAGATCATTTTCCCGGCAGATGGTGATCAGCTCCATCAAATTGGCGTTGCGCTCCGCCTCCGCCCCCATGAGGGAGGAGTTGAGGGTGATCTCATAGGTGGCACGGTTGCCCACCAGAGAGCGGCCGTACCGGTCCAGGAGTTCTCCCCGGGCGGCCTCCACGGTCACCGTGTTGGCGATCTTCACCGTGGAAGCGGACCGGTATTCGTCGCCCTTGACGATTTGCAGATGATAAAGAACCATGACAAAGCCAATCAACAGCAATGCCAGAAGGATGGAAATGATGAGGGTACGGATGTTGAATTGCTTGCCTTCCACGAGTTCAGGTCTCCTTCCGGGGTCAGGGGCGAATGCGAACGGTCGTTTTGTGGTAGAAGTTGGCTACCGCCCGGTTGACCCAGATGGCGGGGTCCTCCTTCAGATCGCCGTTGAAGAGCAGCTCATCCAGGTTGGCCGGTACATCCAGGGGCTCCAGTACCACATCGGTGACGGTGGGGTCCTCCAGCAGAGGCAGACGGTCCACCTGCTGCTGCCAGTAGTATTCCGCCGATCCGCCGGCCAGGGCGGCGGCGGTCCGGCCGGCGGTGCTCATGTCGTAGTAGTGGTAGTAAACAGTGGTGAAAGCCAGCAGGGCCAGCAGCACCGGCACGGCCACCCAGGCCCGGCGCAGCACCTTCTCCCCGCCGGACAGCCGGGGCAGGACCGCCCGGCGAATCCAGCCCAGCCAGTACCACAGGTTGACGGCAATCAGCCAGAAGAAGGAATAAAACACAATGCTCCGCAGCCGCTCCGGTCCTGCCTCACCCAGGGCATAGAAGTGGGGGGCGTTCTGGGCGGCGAAGAGGAGAAAGGTAAAGACCGAAAAGACCACAGGCAGGGGGAAGGTGAACTTCACCTTGCTTGTGAGGGCCCACAGCAGGGGGATCATCAGCAGGAATACCAGCAGAATGGGCCAGCTGAACCACTCCAGCACATCGGCCCATGCCTGTTCAATGGAGCGGCACACCGCGTCCACCACCCCGATGGGGGGCGCCACGGTGGCCTGCCGGACCTGGTTGCCGGGGGCGACCACGCTGATCAGGAAGCCAGCCACCAGCACCGCCGTGGGGATCAGGGCGGGAAGGAACTTTTTCCGGTCCTTCCACAGAAACCACAGCAGGAACAGTCCGCACAGCAGGGTGCCCAGCAGCGCGGAGACATAGTTGCTTCCGCCCACCATCAGGGCGGCCAGTACGCCGGGAATCACCGCCCACAGGGTCTGCCGACGGGTGAAGGCCAGCTTGAGGGCCACCAGCCGCTCAATCAGCAGCAAAAAGATGCCGTAGGTAAAGGTGTAATATACCGCGCCGTTCCACCAGTAGAAGGTGTCCTTGGGGGACTCTACAAACTGGATGGACAGCAGCAGAATGGGAACGGCCAGGAAAATGACCTGCCGCCAGGTGCCCCCCAGCGCCCGGCATACCAGGGTGTGAGCCAGCTTAAAGGTGCCGATACACAGGGAGGCCAGCATAACCACCGGGGTGAGCCAGTAGAGGAAGGGAGAGAAGGTGAGGGGCGTGAGGGTCATCATGCCAACGGCAGAGAAGGTGCCCTGCCACCCCTTGTAGGAGTTTAAAATATACTTCCAGCTGCCCACCAGAGGAAATTCTCCCTTGAGCAAAGACTCATGAGACAAAAGGGCGTAGCTGTAGTCGTCGGCAGAGGGCCAGTCGTACCGGCCCAGCAGCAGAATGGGGATCAGGCTGATCACCAGCAGAGCCAGCAGCAGCCAGGGCCCGTATTTTTTCCAGGCCGAATGGATACCTTGCATCGTTATTCTCTCTTTTCCTATAGAACGGTTTTCTTGGGGACCCGGTGAAACACCCACAGGAAGAGAGCGTATACCGGAAATACAAATACCATGGACCAGGCGATCTCCCGCCCGGCCAGGGACAGCATGGTGGGCAGAGCGGCGGTGCCGGCCAGCAGCCGGGAGAGGATGCGCACAGCGTCGATACACACCAGAGCCAGCAGGGAGCACAGCAGACAGCCCAGCAGGTTCTGCCGCAGCACATACTGGGCCAGCGCCCCGGCGCCGAAGCCCAGCAGACACAGGCCCAGAGTCATGGCGCCGTCGGGGTTGAAATAGACCGCGTCGCACAGAATGCCCACGCCCAGGCCAAACCCGGCACCGGCTACGGTGCCCTCCAGTACCGCCACTGCGATGGCGGCCAGAGGCAGCAGCATGGGGGCCACCCCAAACAGGGGAAAGCGGTTGAGGATATAGACCTCACAAAACCACACCGGCAGCAGGGCAAGGGCATATACGCCCCACTTAATGAAAAAATCCTGTCTGGTCACAGGGTACGTTCCTCCTTCAGGGTCTACTCCACAATGGTAAAGTCCTTGATGACAAAGACCTGCTGGAGGTTGCCCAGGTCAGTCTCGGGGACGATGACGGCATAGTCGGTCATACCGGAGGCGTCGGTGCGTACCTCCTCCACATGGCCGGCCACCAGCCCGGAGGGATAGACGCCGCCCCGGCCCGAGGTAATCACCAGGTCGCCCGACATGAGCTGGCTGTTCTCCGGCAGGTAGGTCAGCTTCAGCTTGCCCTCGCCCATGAGGGCCAGGTCGCCCTCCAGAATGGCGGCGCCGCCGGTACGGACCAGCTGACCGCCCATCTCGGTGTTGGCGTCAATGAGGGTGCGGACGGTACACCAGTTCTCGCCCACCTCGGCCACGATACCCACCAGATTCCAGTATTCGTCCACCACGCAGTCATCCACTTCGATCCCCTGAGCAGAACCTTTACTCAGGGTGAGGGTGGACTCCCAGTTGGAGGTGGAGCGGGCGGTGACCATGGCGGCCTCCTTGGTGAACTCCTTGCCCTTGGGGGTGAGCTCCAGCAGGTTGTACAGCCGCTCGTTCTCCTGGATGGCGGCCTCCGCCTCCCGGATCTTGGCCTGCAGTTCGGCGTTCTCCTTCTTCAGATCCGCCAGCTCGGTCTTCATCTGCTCCAGCTCAAAGGCGTCGGAGTAGCGCTCCTCCGCCCAGTTGGTGACGGCGCTGATGCCGTTGCGGACCGGGGTGGTGATGAAATTGACAAAGTTGGCCACCGGGTTGGCCTTGCCTCCCAGCAGCATGGAGACTACCGTCGTCACCAGTGCCAGCAGGATGGCGGCGATCAATATCAAAAGTCCGTTGCGCCGGAAAAAGTCCTTCACGCCTGCATCCAGCCTTTCTTACCGTGCTGCGGCCAGGGCCATACAGTCCATGCCCAGCTGTCCCAGGATCTGACCCAGACGGCACACCGGCAGACCCATCACATTATAATAGTCGCCGCTGATGCCCTCAATGAACAGGGCCCCGTAGCCCTGGATGCCGTAGGCCCCCGCCTTGTCCATGGGCTCGCCGGTGGCGATATAGGCCTCGATCTCCTCAGCGGTCAGGGAGCGGAAGGTGACGGCGGTTTCCTCCCACTGGCTGAACACCTGCTCTCCCCGCAGTACGGTGAGGCCGGTGTATACCTGGTGCCGGTTGCCCGACAGCAGGGAGAGCATCCGGAAGGCCTCCTCTTTGTCGGCAGGCTTGCCCAGCACTACCCCGTCCAGGGCCACTACCGTGTCGGCGGCAATGACCACCGTATTGGGGTCGGCCTGGGCGGCCACCGCCTGGGCCTTTTCCAGGGAGATCTGCCGCACCAGCTCCGCCGGAGGCAGGTCCCGGTCCATGTGCTCGTCAATGTCGGGGGTGACGATGCGGAAATCCCGCACCCCCATCTGCTCCAGCAGCGCCCGTCTCCGGGGGCTTTTGGAGGCCAGAATGATATCCATGCGATTTTCGTTCCTTTCCATTATTGCCCGGTGGAGCCAAAGCCACCTGTCCCCCGGCCGGTGGCGTCCAGCTCGGCCGTCAGCTCCAGCTGGGGCAGTACCACCGGGGTCACCACCAGCTGGGCGATCCGGTCGCCGGGGTGGATGGTGTAGGGCTCCTCAGACAGATTGGTGAGCCCCACCATGATCTCACCCCGATAGTCGCTGTCAATGACACCCACCCCGTTGGACAGGGAGATGCCGTGCTTGATGCCCAGCCCCGAGCGGGCGAACACCAGAGCCACATACTCCGGCCCCGGCAGGGCGATGGCAATGCCGGTGGGGATCTTCACCAGCTGCCGGGGTGCGATGATGATATCTTCCTCGATGCAGGCAGACAGGTCCATACCGGCGGAGCCGGCGGTGGCCCGGCTGGGCCAGGGCAGGTCCCGGCCGATTCTGGGGGACACCGCTTTGATTCTCAGCTTCATCTATGGTTACTCCACATCTCGATAATAAAGACCACGGGTATACTCGTTGGGGCTCCAGCTGCCCTGCTCCAGATAGCGCCGGGTCACCTGGACGCACTCGTCAGGGGTTTCGGTGGTAAACAGCAGCCGCTGGGCCCACAGGCCGATGCGGCGGTAGTCGGCGGCCTTGTCCGCCAGGAAGAGCTTCTGGGAGTTGAGCAGCTCGTTGCGGCAGCCGGGGGCCTTCACCACCGGGAACTTGGCGCCCTTCCGGTCGGTCAGAATGTTGGTGCCCTGGCAGCCCTGTTTGCAGCCGCCGGTGCGGTTTTGAATGATGCAGTTTTCCATGATCATCAGGGGCAGCCGGCCGTAGGTGATGAGCTCCGTGTCCAGGCTCTTGGAAATATCCCGGATCTGGGGGAACTTCAGCTCAAAGGACAGGGTGAGGGAGGAGAAGCCCAGACGTTTATATTCTTTCACAGCCTGGGCGTTATAGACCTCCAGACCGAAATCGCCCCGCAGGGTGAAGCCCAGTTCCTTAGCGACCTGGATCATGCCCAGGTTGCCCACCAGGGCGTCGGTAACCCCCAGGTCCTTCACCTTCTTCAGATTCTCCACCATCTGGGGGAACTCCCGGTCCCAGGCAATGCGGGGCAGGATTACCCCGATAGAGGTGCCCGCCGGGGCGCTGGCTTTCTCCGGATGGGCGGCCAGTTCCTCCAGGGGGATATACACCATGGCGGGTCCCAGGTCCAGCAGCTCCTGGGTGACCTGATCCGCGGAGCGCACCGAAATGGTGAGAGCGGGGGCCTCCCGCCGGTTCTCATACCGGGCGCCGGGGTGGTATTCGCCGGTGCGGCGCTGGGGCAGCTGTTCCCGCTGCTTTGTGAGACCGTCCAGGGCATCCCGCCGCAGGGCATTGAGGGTGGACAGGGGGAGGGACAGGCCGTCCTCCACCAGCACCCGCATCCGCTCCGCCCGATAGGGGGTGCCGCCGGTGCGGGCAAGCTGCTTCTCCACCGCGTCGGCCGTCAGGGGACGGGTGCGGGCTTCTTCGGGCACCGGACCCTCCACCGTGGATACCCGGCCCTCGGGGTCCTTCACGCCCACATGGGCGGGCTCGCCGGGGCGGAGCATGGCGTAGAAGGTGACGGGCACCCGCTGGGCCTCGCCGCTCTGGTAGGTGTTGCGGGCGGCGGCGAAGAGCTCCTTGGGCTCGCGGGTCTCCTCCCGTACGCCAAACATATGGCTCCCCTGCTGGTCCAGGTAGTAGCCCTGGGTGAAGCCCTGACGGGAGAAGGCTGCCTGAAGCTGCTCCATCTCCTGGGGGGTAGGTTCCCGGTCCTCATGGATGGCCCGGGAGAAGATGCCGGTGACCACCGCCACATATTCGGGCCGCTTCATCCGGCCCTCCAGCTTGACGCATTTTACCCCCATCTTCCGCAGCTGGCGCAGGTAGCCCGCCAGGGACAGGTCCTTCAGGGACAGGGGGTAGGAGTCCGCCCTACCCTCCCAGCCGTATTTCAGTCGGCAGGGCTGGGCGCACAGGCCCCGGTTGCCGGAACGGCCCCCAATGACGGAGGAGAGGAAGCACTGGCCCGAGTAGCACATACACAGAGCGCCGTGGGCAAATACCTCGATCTCAATGGGGGAGCGCTGGCAGATATATTCGATTTGGTCCCGGGACAGCTCCCGGGAGAGCACTGCACGGGTCATGCCCAGATCGGCCACCATCTTCACGCCGTCCAGATTGTGGACGGTCATCTGGGTGGAGGCGTGGATGGGCAGATCGGGAGCCACCTGGCGCACCATCCGCAGTACGCCCATGTCCTGCACCAGCACCGCGTCGGCTCCCAGGGTGCTGGCCTCCACGGCAAAGTCGGCGGCCTGAGGCAGCTCCCGGTCGGTGAGCAGGGTGTTGAGGGTCAGATACACCTTGGTTCCCCGCACATGGCAATAAGAAACCGCCGCCGCAAATTCCTCCCGGGAGAAATTCTTCGCGTTGCGGCGGGCATTAAAATCTCCGTATCCCAAATAGACGGCGTCCGCGCCGTTCTGTACAGCCGCCGCCACGGCCTCCATGGACCCGGCGGGGGCGAGCAGTTCCAACATACGATCCCTCCCGGAGCAGGGGGGCAGAACGCCCCCCCGTTTCCTTACTTCTTATTCTGCAGCTTGAAGATCTCCCGTTTCGCCTCAGAGAGCTCCATCTTCAGCTTGGTGGCTTCCTCCAGATATTCCTTCAGCTGGCGGCGCAGATTCTCTGCCGCCTCCACCTCTTTAAAATATTCGTCGGCAATGTTCACCGCCGCCAGGACGGCACCGTCCACCAGAGAGACGCGGGCGCCCTCCATGACCTCCCGCACCTTTTCGTCCACGTGGGCTGCCACCTTCTCGGTATAGCCGGCGTCCTCGGTGCCCACCAGGGTGTACTCCTGCCCGGCGATGGTAACGGCGACGCGGTTTTTCATGCAAACCCCTCCTGACCATAATAATTTACAGTATTATATCACATCCAGTCCCGGAAGAAAAACAAATTCTTCGTGAATTTTCGAGGGCGCGCAAAAGGCCCGTAGGCGGAATGATTCATTCCGTCTACGGGCTTTCTGGGTCTTACCCCTTGAACTGCACCGCCGAGATCTGGATGTCCACTGTACCGCCCGCGCCGCTGGCGGGGGAGATGTCCACGCCGAAGCGTGGCTGGTTATCCCCGCCGCTCTCCAGCGCCTCAAAGGTACGGGTGACGGTGGCTCCGGCGGGGATCTGAGTTTCCAGCATATCCCGCCCGTTTTCTTGCAGGTAACCGGCCTGGAACAGCAGGGGCTGGGTACCGTTGTTGGTGACGGTGACGCTGAGATAGCGGCCATTGGCGCCTATGAAGGAGATATCTCGTTCAAAATCGCTGCCCGAGCGGTATTCGGTATCCTCCAGCACATGGATGCCCATTTCCTGCTCCGCAGGCTCCACCTCGCCGAAGGGGCCTACCTGCTCCCCCGCCCGGTCCAGCGGCAGCTTGTCCCAATCCTGCTCCATTCCGCCCACCACGATGACCGAGCCGCTCTGTTTGCTCTTGCTGCTGTTCATCAGGCCGCTGGCCCAAATCCCCAGGGCCAGGATCCCCACGGCCACCAGCCCCAACACCACCGGCAGAAGGTGCCGCCGGCCTTTGTGGGCCTGTACCGGCTCCGGCTCTTCCGTCAATGCCGCCGGTTCCGGAATCTCTTCCGGGACCTCCGCTCCTCCCACACCGTATACCAGCTCATCCAGCGACACCTGGTACAGCTTGCCCATCTGGATCAGGTTATCCAGGGTGGGCATCCCCGTTCCGGTTTCCCACCGGGAGATAGCCTGCCGGGATACGTTCAGCCGCTCCGCCGCCTCGGCTTGGGAAAGCCCCCTGGCCTTCCGGGCCTGGGCCAGTCTTTCTGTCAAATCCATGTTTTTTCACCTCAACAGCGCAGCGTATGCAGGAGTTAGTACCTCTCATTCTACTGTTCTTTTCCCTATTCCGCAACCCGCCTGAATCTGGTAAGATTCGGGGCGTTACCCGTTGAACTGTACCGCGGAAATCTGAATATCCACCGTTCCGCCCCCGCCGCTGCCGGTGGAGATGTCCACGCCGAAGCGGGGCTGAATGGCTGCACTGCTCTCCAGCGCCTCAAAGGTGCGGGTGACGGTGGCCCCGGCGGGGATCTGGGTGGCGAGCATATCCCGCCCGGTGGCATACAGGTGCCCGGCCTGGAACAGCAGGGGCTGGGTGCCGTTGTTGGTTACGGTGATGCTGACATAGCGGCCATTGGCGCCCACAAAGGGGATGTCCCGGCTAAAATCGCTGCCCGAGCGGAACAGAGTCTCCTCCAGCAGCATGATGCCGCCTTTCCGGGCGTCGGGCTGGACCTCGGCAAAGGGCCCTGCGGTCTTTCCCGCCTGATGCAGCGGAAGGGAATCCCATGCAGACGCCCCGGTACCCGGTTCCACCGTAATGCCGCCCCCATCCCCCCGGCCCAGCACGACGGTCGTTTCGGCCCCGTCCCAGGTGATGGGTACGTCCAGCAGGTTGGCGATGGTCCGCAAGGGCAGGTAGGTGGTGCCGCCGCCCGCCTCGTCGGTGTAGACGATGCTGGAGGGAACGGACTGCCCGTTCTCTGTGTTCACGCTGTCGCCTGCCGCGAAGATGGCCTTACCATTCAGCTGGAGTCCCACGGGGCTGAACTGTACCAGGCCGGAGGCGGCCAGGGCGGTGGTGACGCAGCCCATGGTCAGGACCGTGGCCAGGATGCCGCTTAAAAACGGAATGACAGGACGTTTCTTGTTCATATAATACCCTCCTAACTTTTTGCGTTGATGTTCCTTCCCGCGGCGCAGGCTCCATCGCCTCCACCGCGCCAACATCGTAGTGCACGGGCCGTTATTTGTAAACCATTTTCCCGTTGCAGCGGGGGCAACGGAGCGTTGCTCCCACATTTTGCGCGGGTTTTCAAGGGAAAACAGATTGTCTGCTGAGGAAATGCAAATAAAAATCCCATGAGCGGAATCCATGGATTCCGCTCATGGGATCGAATAGATTGAGGTCAGAAGCGCAAGACCCGGCACAGCCGCAGGACCATGATCAGGTCAAACAGCAGAAAGAGAGCGCCGGAAATACGAGTGGAAATAAGAAAGAGGTGGGTAGGTTCCGCCGACTTGATCCAGGGACTGCGGCTGATCCGCCAGAGCTCCCACATTGCGCCCGGACAGATCAGGCTGACCAGACCGGCCAGCGCGAGGACGATTACAACCAGCCATTCAAACACGCCCATCCTAGATTACCTCCCTCATAACCGGGCCCCGCAGTGGGGGCAAATACCTTCCGCGCCCACGTCCCGCTCCCGCAGCCGCCCGCCGCAGCGGGGGCAGCGGCAGAAGCGCCAGGCGATGAGTACCATCAGCAGGATCACCACGCCCAGCAGGAGGAACACCGCCCAGAGGGGCAGCAGATCCTTCAGGAACAGGACCAACAGCCCAGCCGCGGCCAGAATCCGCAGGCAGGTCCAGCCCACCCGGCAGAGGGGGGCTTTTTGTCCGGGGGAGGGC
>NZ_NFIL01000002.1:0-182814 GCF_002161755.1 Flavonifractor sp. An4
TAGTTCATATAGTCCCCTCCTGGTGTTTTGGTTGTGTGATTACTCCATTCTACCACTGGGGGCCATATGAACTCTTTTTATTTCCCTAAATTGTTGCGCTTGATAGTATAATTCACCAGCATAAAAAACCAGGGTGTGCCGTGGGGCACACCCTGGTTTTCTGTTTATGGAGTTGTTACACCTTTCCTAGATCCACCGTCTTGTGGTAGGCGGCCTCCACCGCCTCAATGGCGGCGGAGCGGAAGGCCCGGGCCTCCAGCGCAGCCACACCGGCGATGGTGGAGCCGCCGGGGGAACACACCTCGTCCTTCAGTTGGCCGGGGTGCTTGCCGCTCTCCAGCACCATAGCGGCGGAGCCCAGCACCATCTGGGCGGCGTATACTATGGCCTGCTGCCGGGGCAGACCCACCTTCACCGCGCCGTCGGCCAGAGCCTCAATGAAGGGATAGACGAAGGCGGGACCGCAGCCCGCCACGGCGGAGAAGGCGTCGATCTGACCCTCGGTCAGCCGTTCCACACGGCCAGCCTTGGCCAGAATGGCCTCCACGGCCTGATAGTGTTCCTCACGGGCATCGGGCTCGCCGGTGAGGGCCAGCATTCCCATACCGATGGAGGCGGGGGTGTTGGGCATGATCCGCAGAATGGCGGGGGAGCAGTCTCCCAGCCAGCCCCGCAGGGTGGCGATCTGAATGCCGGCAGCGATGGTCACCAGTACGGTGTCCGGCTTCTCCCGCAGGGCGGGGACCAGGGCCTTCACTACCCCCTCCATCACCTGAGGCTTGACGCACAGAAAGACGTATTCGGCCTGCCGAAGGGCGTCCCCGTTGTCCTGAACCGCGGTGCAGCCCAGCTTTCCGGCCAGTTCCTCTGCCTTGGCGTAGGCGTGGTCGGTAATGACCACCTGGTCCGGGCCAATGGCCTGGCAGGCCGCCTGGATGAGGGCGCCGCCCATGTTGCCTGCGCCGATAAATGCCGCTTTTTTCATAAAAGATCCCAGCTTTCTTTGATAATCTGCGATGAGCGCCAGCTTGTCCTGCCGGCGCAGCTGCTTGATGGCGTATTCCCGCCGGAGAGCCGCCCCCTTGTCAGGACAGGCCTCCTGGTAGACCACCTCCACCGGCAGGCGGGAGCGGGTGTATTTGGCCCCTCTGCCGGAGTTGTGGACCGCCACCCGCTTGTTTACGTCGGCGGCGGTGCCGGTGTACAGGCTGCCGTCGGCACACCGGAGGATGTAGACCCAGTATTCCATGGCCCTCACCAGTCGGGCCGGAGCACGGGGGAGAGTTCCAGGTCCGAAAAGACAGAGCGTACCGCAGACTCGTAGTCCAGCGGGTCCCGGGCCTTCTTGATGGCCTTGGACAGCTTGTCCCCCTCCAGAAACAGGCGGATCAGGTAAAACCAGACCTCCTTCATCCGCAGCATGGCGTTGCGGCGGCTGCCAAAGGCTTCCGCATAGCTCTCATACACCTGGTCCACAAACCCAGCCAGTTCCTTCTTGTTGGCGGCAGACCCACCCTTGAGGCGGCGGGCCAGGGCGGGATCGCCTGCCAACCCCCGGCCCAGCATGAGCCGCTCTGCCGCTGGAAAGGCGGCCTGGAGCCTGGCGGCGTCGTCGGGGGTGTAGATATCCCCATTGTAGCACACCGGGAAGGGGGAGTCCTCCAGCGCCGCCCCGAAGCAGTCCCATCGGGGGGTGTTCTTATACATATCCGTCCGTACCCGGGGGTGGACGATCAGCTCCGCCACAGGGTATTTTCGATAGATGGCCAGCAGGGCGGGGAATTCCTCCGGGTTCTTCAGGCCAATCCGGGTCTTGATGGAGAGGGCACAGGGGGCCTTTGAAAAAATCTCCTCCAGAAAGGCATCCAGCTCCGCCGGATGGCCCAGAAAGCCGGAGCCTTTGCCCTTGGCCACCACCGTGCCTGAGGGACAACCCAGGTTCAGGTTGACCTCCCGGTAGCCCATGGCAGCCAGCTCTCCCGCCGCCCAGAGAAAATCCTCTGCATTTCGGGTGAGCAGCTGAGGCACAGTGGGAAGGCCGCCGTTGTGCTCCGGCAGGATCTCCCGCAATTCCCGTTTGGTGAAGCGGTGGTCCTGAGTGGGAGTCAGAAAGGGAGTGAAGTACCGGTCCACTCCGCCGAACCAGCGGGCCAGGGCCTGCCGGTAGTAAACTGTGGTCAGCCCCTCCATGGGGGCGAGGGATACCATCAAACAACTCGCTCCTTTTGTCATGCTAAAGAAAATTGTAGCAGGACGGGCCGCCGCCGTCAAGCGGAGGGAAACGCAAAAAAGGGGTTGACAGGGGAGGGGAAGTATGGTATTTTTATGACATGGTTAGCGATAGCTAACCAAAAATAAAATGATATGGTTAGTGAATACTAACCACGAAAGGAGCACCAATGATGTCCCTGCAAGCCGCCCTTGTTGAGCATGGCTCTCCCACCCTGGCGGGGCTGAAGCCCGCCAGCCTGTTTCGGTACCAGCCGGAGGAGGGGGGAGACTTTGCCGGGGAATTTCTTGCCTGCCGCCGGGAGCTGGAGGAGCGGGGACTGGTGCTCACCCTGCTGAAGGGCTGCCGGAGGACGGGGGCCTATCTGGTCTACCTCTACCGGAAGGAGGACCTGGCGGGGCTGCTGAACCAGCCGGACCACCGTGCCTTTCTCCGGGAGATGGGGTATGAGCCCTGGACGGAGAGCCGGGGCTGCCTGCGGCAGCTGGCCGCCCGTTTGTGCCTGGAGGGGGAGTTCCCCCATGAAATCGGGGTGTTCCTGGGCTATCCGCTCTCCGACGTGAAGGGCTTCATCCGCCACAAGGGGAAGAACTTTACCCTCTGCGGCTGTTGGAAGTGCTACGGCGATCCTAGGGAGGCCCAAGGGCAGTTCCGCCGGTTCAAGGAGTGTACCAATGTCTACCGTCGCCGGTTTGCGGCAGGGGCGACCCTGAGACAGCTGACCGTGGCGGCATAAGTAAGATGATTCAGAAAGGATGGTTCAGATGAGCAAGATTGCAGTGGTTTATTGGAGCGGCACCGGCAACACCGAGGCCATGGCCAAGCTGGTGGAGGAGGGCATCGTGGCTGCCGGCGGTCAGGCCGACCTGCTGCCGCCCGCCCTCTTTACTCCCGATCTGGTGAGCGGCTACGATGCCATCGCCTTCGGCTGTCCCTCTATGGGGGCCGAGCAGCTGGAGGAAGGGGAGTTCCAGCCCATGTTTGACGCTGTCAAGGGCAGCCTGGGGGGCAAGACCATCGGCCTCTTCGGCTCCTACGGCTGGGGAGACGGCGAGTGGATGCGTACCTGGGCGGAGGAGTGCGAGGGTCTGGGCTGCAAACTGGCCGACGAGCCGGTGATTGCCCACGAGGCCCCTGACGCCGATGCCGCCGACGCCTGCCGGGACCTGGGCAAGGCTCTGGTTAGTTAAGAAAAAACGGGCGTGCCGCCTTGTACGGTACGCCCGTTTGCTGTCTTATGCCATTTCTCCCGCCAGGGAACGCTCCATGTAGTCCCGGATGATCTCGGGATCGTCGGTCTGCCCCAGCACCCACATGAGCTTGGTGACCGCCGCCTCGGTGGTCATGTCCCGGCCCTGGATGACTCCCTGGGCCAGTACCTTCTGGCCCACCTCGTAGACTGAGAAGTCGCTGGGCTCGTACAGGCACTGGCTGCATACCACCACCGTCATGCCCGCCTGTGCGGCAGTCTGGAGCTTGGAAATCAGGTCCCGGCGGACAAAGTGGAGGCCGCCGGCGCCGAAGGCCTCAATGACAATGCCCCGGTAGTGCATCTGGAGGAGCATATCAAAGATCTCCGGGTCCAGACCTGGGGTGAGTTTGATGAGGAACACCTTGTCGCACAACCTGTCCCGCAGGGTACAGGCCCCGGCGGTGGTGGGAATGGCCTCCCGGCGGATCTGAAGGCCCTTGCCGTCCACCGCGGCGGCCAGGGGCCAGTTAACGCTCTCAAAGGCGTCGAAGTCAGTGGTGCGGGTCTTGACTGCCCGGCAGCCCAAAATCACCTTCCGGTCAAAGGCCAGGAACACCCCCGCCACCTTCGAGGCCGCCATGGCCAGAGCGGTACGCAGGTTCTCCATACCGTCGCTGAGGGGATGGGTCATGGGCAGCTGGGCCCCGGTGAGCACCACCGGGATGGAGATGCCCCGGAGCATGAAGGACAGGATGGAAGCGGTGTAGGCCATGGTGTCGGTGCCATGGGTGATGACGATGCCGTCATAGGCGCCCCGCTGCTCAAAGACGTGGCGGGCGATGGTCTGCCACTCCTCAGGCTGGATGTTGGAGGAGTCCAGATGGAGGATGTCCCGGATGGTGATGTCGTAGGAGTCGGTAACGCCCCGGGGGAGCAGCTCCGCCAGATCCTCTCCGTCCAGACCGGGGGCCAGTCCGTCGTCGGTGGGCAGGGAAGCAATGGTGCCGCCGGTGGTAAGGAGGAGAATGCGGCTCTTCACTTAAAACACCTCCGCCATGGCGTCCGCCCGACCCATGGCCTCGGCCAGAATGGCCTCCTTGTCGTTGCGGATGTCGTCCAGTCCCTCGGCGGCCAGACACTGGAAGGAGTCAATGCCGTACATGGCGCACAGAGCCTCCAGCTGCCGGGCGCCCATCTCCATCCATGCCGTTTCGGGCAGGGAGAAGTTGCCGCCCCGGGTGGTAATGAGCAGCAGCTTGCCCGCCTTGCACAGGCCCACGTTGTTGCCCTGCTCGTCATAGCCGAAGGTGATGTTTGTCACCGAGATCCGCTCCAGATAGATCTTCAGGATGGCGGGGAAGGACAGGTCCCAGAAGGGGGCGGCGACCACGATCCGGTCGGCGGCGGCAAACTGATGAGCCAGGTCGAACATGGGATCGTCCAGCTTGCCCGCGTTCCAAAGTTCATCCCGCTCCGCCAGCACCTCGGGATACTGGGGTACCGGACGGTCCTTGCACAGGTCCACCTCGGTAACGGCTCCATCGGGGTGGGCCTGCTGCCAGCGATCCAGGAACCGGCGGGCCAGCTTCAGGGTGCGGGACCGCTCACCCCGCACACAGGCATTTATAAAGAGAAGTTGTTCCATGGTGTTCACGCTCCTGCGTCTGTTTTCCTGTCTATGCTATCACAGATTCCAGAAGGGCGCAAGCGGACCGGTTCAATTCCCCCAGCAGGGAGGATACTGTGTTGTTATCCGCAAGATCCAGTTTCTCCGCCTCGATGTGGACCACCCGGTCCCCCTGCCGGAAGATCAGGCCGTTGCCTTCGCCCCAGCGGTAGGTCCAGGCCTGGCCGTAGCCCAGTTCCGCCTGGGTCAGCGCCTGCAGGGCTGTGCAGGTGGAAATAGCGGTTCAGGCGGCCCCGGTCGCCCTCAATGGCTCGCAGATCGTCACAGATGATACCGGCCAACCAGCTTGTGCGGCAGTCATAGGATTCCACCCACAGATCCCCATCTTCCTCGGAGAACCGACGATATTCTGCCGCCTGCCCGAACACGGAGTCTCCAGTGGTCAGGGTGCTGCCTCCTTCAAAGGTCGTATGGCTGTCGGAGATACTTATGAAAAGGCTGATCCCGATGCCCAAGGCTATGAGCGCATAGCACAGGGGTGCAGCGCCCCGGAATCGGGCGGTGCTCCGGCTGGGAATCGGTATGGGAGCGTTATGTTCCACTGCCCGGCGGCATTTCCTCCGGTAGCGGACCACCCGCAGCCCCAGATACAGTACCAGGGCGGCCCAGGCCAATAGAAGCAGCTGAGCTAACATAGCCCCGTTGGAGAAAAACATCTCCCACACCCGGGGCTGATCCCGGAACAGTTTGATTGCCCCATAGACCGACCAATAGATCACCAAGTAAAAAAAGGTATTGGCCTGATTCCGAAGGCTCTTTTTTAAAACCTCTTCCCATTCCATGCTGCCGTCAGTCTGAATGGGGGCGGGATGGGTACCGGGTTTGGCCTGGAAATAGAACAGACCGCCTGCCTCATCCAACAGATCCCAGCCTGCCTCATTACACAGGGCCAGATAATCCGCCCGGGCCTGTTCGTCCTTCCGGCTGCTGCTCTTCCACCGGGCGGGCTCCACCCAGCAGCGGCGGGGCTGCTCTGAGCGGTGGAAGGCGGAGGTGAAAATGCCCAGCTCCGCCAGCTCCCAGCCGTTGTCTGCCAGCTGGTCCAGCTCCGCCTGAGCGGCTTTGGCGTCCTCGACAGTGTAGCGGAACCAGCGGATACAAGCTTGTTTCTCCTGTTTCATGCCGTGGAAGCCTCCAAATGAATGAGTACCTGATCCAGCCACTGGCTGGCGGGTGGTCCGCTCTCCACCCACAGGATCGTATTACCCCGTCGGAGCACATAGCTGTCCCCGTTGGCCCATACGCCGTCATAGCCGGGGAGGGGGGCCATATTCTGTTTTGTCAATGCGTTCTGCACACCGTCGGCCAGCCAGTTCCAGGGCAGCACCCAGCCTTGGCCCTCCAGCGCAAGCGTGTAATCTGTCCCATCCGGCGACCACCACTCGGTCCATTCCGTGTGGGCGGCCAGGAAGGTAGTACTGTCCTCCCGGAAGGTAGCCTCAGATGTTGGGAGGAGCCGCTGTCCTGCCAGGGGAGGGGCCACCTGAATCCGGGTGGTCAGGGGAGACAGAGGCAGCAGACTGACCACCAGCATCACCGCCGCGCCCCCAGCCATGATCCAGTTTCCCCGCCGGGCACGCCGGTACTCAGGGGCCTGCTTAAGCAGCGCATAGAGCAGCGCGCCGATAAGGATGCCCACCAGACACGCCCGGGAGTATGTTCCTGCATTCACATCCAGCATTAGGGTGAGCAGAAAGAGAGGGATCAGAAGATAACCCGGCACTGTCAACAAACGGGCCGCCATGGCACTTTTGGGTCCCGGCGTGGGGAAGGGGAGGCCCGCGCTTGCCGCCTGACGCCACTGGATCAGCCGCAGCAGCAGCCGCCCGGACCATAGCAGCCCCCCTGCCAGCAGCAGGGGCAGGCAGAGGAAGGCAAGGGCGGCGGTGTTGTATCCGGTGAGAAAGCCCAGCCAGTATTGCCAGGCGGGCTGGCCGGGCAGCAGGGAGAGCAGAGCCAGCAGCAGAAAACAGATCAGGCAGACCGCCCAGCCGAACATCATCCGGTGAAGGGATTTTTTTCGGAACCGCCGGTATTCCAGTTCGCCGTCAGTCTGGATGGGAGGCGTACCAGCCGGAGCCTCATAGATGTTCCAGTAGCCGGTCTGGGCCGCCTGATACCACCCGGCGTCGGCCAGCAGACGGAGGTAGTCCGGCCCATCCTCCCGAGCGGGGTCGTACCAGTCCAGACTGTAGGTCACCGGCTTCTCCGCCGGAACAAATCGGGCCAGCAAGTTGAGCCACAGCTTTTCCAGCCGCCAGCCTTCTCCAGCCCGGCGGTTGAGCATAGCTTCCGCCGCCTTGATGTCCATGACAGGATAGGCAAAGAGCGTCCATTTCCGCTTCATGTCGTTTCCTCCTCACGCAATACCTGTTCCATATCCGCCGCCTGCTGGCGGATGCGCTGGTACTCGTCCTGAAGCACCTTGTCTCCCTGAGGGGTAAGCTGATAGTATTTCCGGTTGAGTTCCGTCCGGGTGAGCAGGATCAAACCATCCTTTTCAAATCGCTCCAGCAGGGCGTACAGGGTACCGGCTCCCACGTTCACCCGACCGTTGGTGAGGGCGGTGATGGCCTGCATAATGCCGTAGCCGTGGCGCTCCTGCCGCAGGACCAGCAGCACATAGAACATCTGCTCTGTCAGCGTCTCCAGCTTCTTGCGTGCCAATGGTAACCACCCCCCTTTGTCAGCTTCATTGTATAGCGATATTCGATACAAAGTCAATAGCGAATATCGATATAAAAAGAAATTCAAAAAAAGTGAAAAAGAGTGTTGACAACCTGGATTCGACGTGGTAATATATATCTCGCGCTGAACGACAGCGCAACGCCAAATGCGCGAGTGGTGGAATTGGCAGACTCGCTAGATTCAGGTTCTAGTGTGCATTACGCACGTGCGGGTTCAAGTCCCGCCTCGCGCACCAGATGAAAGGACATCCGAAAGGATGTCCTTTTGTTTTTACTCTGATGATGTCGCAGGAAAGGAGATTGATCTATGCCTGAGCTGAATGAGATCCGGAGCCGCTTTGCAGGGGACCGTTTTGCCACCGAGGCCGCCGGCGCTGCCATCCGGGAGGCCGAGCCCGGACGGGCGGTGTGCGTGATGCCCATCCGGCCGGTCCACCTGAACGCCAACTCCGTCCCCATGGGGGGCGCGGTGTTCACCTTGGCCGACTTTGCCTTTGCGGTGGCTGCCAACGGATTTAGTGACCGTATCACTGTTACCCAGCAGGTGTCGGTCAGCTTTCTCTCCGCCGCCCGGGGGAGCACCCTGATCGCTGAAGCCAGATGCCTGAAGGCCGGCCGTACCACTTGCCTCTATGCCGTGGAGGTGACTGACGATCTGGGGGCCAAGGTGGCCTACCTCACTGTCAACGGCTATACCGTGGGGGCCGCCCCCGGGGCCGGGAAAAATCCTGTCTGAGCGCAAAAATGGCTGCCGCCGGCAGCCATTTTTTGCGTTTCAGCGTCTCCGGGTGAGGTGCCGCCAGGTCCAGTAAGTACCCTCCGCCTCCTGGACGGCGTCGTAGTCCCACTGGTGGTCGGTCTGCCGGAGAAAATCGCTGGTCACATTAAAGTAAGTGTGGTGCCCTGACTCATTGGCGGCGGGTACATCCACAAAACCGCCCAGAGGATCGTCCCAGGTGGTGTCCACTGCGTACCAGTCCCCATCCAGCTGTACCAGGTTCCAGGCGTGGTCCTGCCGGGAGTCGCTGGAGGCCCCGATCACCGTGACGCAGGGAATATCCAGCAGTCCCATAAACAGCTGGAACGTGTTGGCGTACCCCATGCAGATGGCCTGCCCCTCCACCAGAAGGCCGTAGGGATGACTGCGGTTGGGGGAGGAATGGGTCTCGTCATAGGCGGCGTGGTCAATGATCCAGTCGTGGACCGCCAGTTCCTGCTCCGCCGGGGACATATCGTTGTCGATCTCTGCCTCCAGCACCTGCCGGCATATCTCCAGAATGGCGGCGTCCTCTTCGGACAGGGCGGAGGTATCCCCAGTGCGGTAGGCCTCCACCACAGGGGCGGTGTCGTAGAGGGGCATCTCCTCCTCATTGGGAGGATCAAAGACCACATAGCCCCGGCTGTCCCGCTCCACCGTATAGGGGCGGGCCGCTGTCTGGGTGGTCTCGCCGTCAAAGCGGGTCAGAAAGGCCTCCTTGGCGGCCTCGGGATCGGGGCAGATGACCAGCAGAAGCCAGCGTCCCTGCCGGAGCAGCAGGGCGTCCTCTACCAGGGCGGCCTGGTCGGGGGCGTAGCCTGTAAAGTCGGCCTGGCGGCCTTCCAGATAGGCCAGCAGCAGCTCCTCCGCCGATCCGGCATCCACGCCGTCAGCCAGCTGGATCACCGCCAGCTCATAGGCCTGGAGCCCTTCAGAGTAGGCTGCTACGGCGTCCACCCAGTCCTCCCGGTCCAGGCCGTAGGCCGCCGTCAGATAGGTCTCCAGCCCCTCTGGGTCCAGTTCGCTGGAGAGGGGCGTCAGGCCATTGTAGAATTCCTCCGGCTGGGACTCCGACACCACGCCTCCCAGATCGATGGCGGAGGCGTCTGTGGTGGGTTCCTTGGGGGCGCAGCCCGCCAGCAGAAGAAGGGACAGCAGAAGCAAAGTCACTCGTTTCATGGTGACACCTCCGGTTGGGGTCTGGTCTGGGTCAGGGGGAAGGTTACTGACGCGGTGAACAGATCGGCCTGAGTGCGGATGGAGAAGGAACCGCCGCAGGCCTCGGTAAAGGTACGGGCAATGGACAAGCCCAGGCCGCTGCCCCCATCGGTGCGGCTCTGGTCCCCCCGGACAAAGCGCTCGGTGAAGTCCACGCCGTAGGGAAGCTCCTCCCGGGAGGTGTTCTGAATGACAGCGGCGGCCCTGTCCCCCTCCACGGAGAGGGTGAGGTAGATCCGGGAGCCGTCCAGAGCATATTTCAGGGCATTGCCAATAAGGTTCTGGAACACCCGGTACAGCCGGTCCCCGTCAGCCATAATCCACACCGGTCCATCGGGCAGATTGGAGCGGAGCGCAAGGCCGGAGGCCTGGATGTCCTCGTCCAGGTCGGCCAGAGTCTGGCGGAGCAGCTTGGCGAAGTCCAGGGGCCGTATGGTGACCGGCAGGTTGCCGGTGGCCGCCTTGCTTACGTCAAACACATCCTGCACCATGGCCTGGAGCCGCAGGGTCTTTTGATAGAGCACCAAAATATAGTCCCGAACATGGTCAGGTAGGTCCTCCTCCTGCCGCAGCAGCTCGGTGTAGCTCACCATGGAGGTGAGGGGGGTCTTGAGGTCGTGGGACACGTTGGTGATGAGCTCCAGCTTCAGCTTTTCACTCTTCATCTGCTCAGACAGGGCGTCTTTTAACCGTAACTCCATCTGGTCCAGCCCTTCCACCGCAGCCCGCAGGTCAGAGTCCTGAGGCAGGGGCGCGGCAGCGGCCTGTTCGGTCCCGGCGGCCTGGATACGGGCCAGCAGGGTGTCCACGTCGGCGGCGGTGCGGCGGTTTTGGAGCATCAACCACAGCTGGGCGGCGATGAGGAAGAGCCCTGCCAGGGCCAGCAGCAACAGGAGAAAGAAAATAGGGAGGCGGGACATGGTGGGGCCGAACAGAAGAAAAAAGACCACGATACAGCCCAGAATAAAGGGCACAGCCGCCAGGAACTGTAGGGCAGAGCGGCGCATCATCCGCTGTCCGGCGGGCCAGGACAGCTCCCCGCCCCGGTACAGCCGGGCCAGAAGGGCGCACAGGCTGTTGGCGGTGATGTGGCCGAAGTTGTATCGCAGGTCGTTGAGGTAGAGGTAGGCCCACCATAGGGCCACCGGTACCGACAGATAGAACCAGATGGTGTAATAATGAGCGGTATACAGGCTCACCAGACAGAAAAAGGCGGCGATGCAGGCCAGAAAAAAGGGAATGAGCAGCACCAGCTTGACCTCTAGCCAGATCTTTCCGGTGAACCAAGCGATGGCCTGGTCTGCCCGCACCTTGTGTTTATGCCACAGAATGGACCACAGCAGCAGCACTGTCCCCACTACCAGCGGCGCCAGCACAAACAGAACTAGGGGAAACTGCAGGCGGGCGGCATAATCCATTGTGGAGTAGAGGCCGCTGTCAGTTATGACATCGCCGGTCAGAGCAGCGGTGTCCGCAATATAGGCCACCGGTTCTTTGGCCACAGCCATGGTAATGGTGAGCCCGGCGTAGGACTGGGGGACCGGCATATTGCGGTAGCCGGGCAGGTTCCACTGGTCCTCCTCCCGGTAGTAGCCGTCGCCGTAAATGTCTATTTCCTGGCCGTCCTTTTGAATGGTGACGGTCTCCCCGTTAAAATAGAGCAGGAAGTTGTATCCCTCCGGCAGGGCGTCGGGGGAGAGGCCGTCGGCGTTGGTGGTCACCGTCTGACCGTCTCTGGTTACCTTGTAGAGCAGATTTTGATCGCTCAGCTGGTAATGTTCCTGCCAGTCCGGGTCGGCAAAGCTGTAAAACCACTGTGAGATGGTGCGCCGAAAGTCGGCGGTATTCTGATAATCGGACTGGAAAGCGTCGCTGATGCCGTGCCAGCCCAGGGTGTGGACCGCCGAATAGCCGGTGGCCAGGGCCAGTATGAGCAGATTGACGCCGAAAAACAGGGCCAAAAAGGCCAGGGCGGGCTTAATGCTTCTCGATTTTGTATCCAATGCCCCACACCACCTTTAAATATTCCGGCTCTTTGGGATTGAGCTCGATTTTCTCCCGAATGCGGCGAATATGCACCATCACCGTGTTTTCTGCGGAATAGGGCTCCTCGTTCCACACCCGGCGGTAGATCTCCTCGGCGGGGAACACCCGGCCCAGGTTGCGCATCAGCAGGTCCACGATCTTCAGCTCGGTGGCGGTGAGCCGCACCGGCACGCCGTCAGCCAGCAGCGTCTTTTGGTCGGGCAGGTAGCACAGCCGCCCGGTGACCAGTTCCGCCTTCTGGCTGGGAGCGTTTACGTCCCCCAGTTGGGTGTACCGCCGCAGGTGGCTGCGCACCCGGGCCACCAGCTCCTGGGGGTGGAAGGGCTTGGCGATATAGTCGTCCGCCCCCATGGACAGGCCCAGGATTTTGTCGGTATCCTCTCCCTTGGCGCTGAGGATGAGAATGGGCAGGTTGCGCTGCTCCCGGATCTTGAGCACGGCAGACAGCCCGTCCAGCTTGGGCATCATCACGTCCATCAGGATGAGCCGCAGAGACGGGTCCATAGCCAGATCCAGGGCCTGGAGGCCGTTGTAGGCCTTCAGCACCCGGTAGCCCTCTTTTTCCAGCAAAATTGCGATGGCGCGGACGATCTCGGCGTCGTCGTCCACCACAAGAATGACTTCATTCATATTGATCCCTCCATGGGTACAGCATAGCAGAGGTTTCTTTCAAAGACGGGGAGGAAACCTTTCGTATTTCTTACGATTTTATCATACCCAAGGAGGGATGGGCAATAACAGAAGCCCCCGGACAGCAAAAGCTGTCCGGGGGCTTGCTCAGTCGGCAAAGATGGTTTCGGCGCCCACCTTCACGCAGCCGGGGGGTGCGTATTTCCAGTGGTCCAGCCGTCCCTCCCGGATGAAGTAGTGGAGAGGCTGGGGGTCTCCCAATGGAGGCAGGGGCTCAATGGCCAGCAGCTTGATCTTCATCCGCTCGGGCAGGATGGCCTTGATGTACACCGACACCCGAGCGCCCTCGGTGAGGCGACAGTCCTGCTCTGCCAGCCCGGACAGGTTGGGGGTCAGCTCCACGAACACGCCATAGTCCTTGACCCCACGCACCACCCCCGGCACCGTCATGCCAGGCTGGAAGGGGGCGGCGTTCTCTGCCCAGGTGCCCAGCAGCTCCTTGTGGGTCAGGTAGATCCGGCCCAGGGCCGGGTCCAGGTCCAGCACCGCCGCCAGAATGTCTTGCCCCACCCGGAACCGGACGGCGGGGTGGGGAATGCGGGACACCGAAATATTTTCCACCCCAATGAGGGAGGGTACCCCGCAGCCTATGTCCACAAAGGCGCCAAAGGGCTCCAGATGGGTGACCCGGGCGGAAATGACCTGACCGGACTTCCAGTGCTCCAGCAGGTAGGACAGCGCCTTCTGCTGGGCCCGCCGCCGGGAGAGCAGGGGGCGGGGCTCCCCGTCGGATTCTTCCATAGAAGTGACTGTAAAGCAAACTGGCTTGCCAACTCTGGAGAGGATGGCAATGTCCCGGGTGACCCCCTCGGCAATGCCCAGGGCGGCCTCCGTCCGGGGAATGAGCCCCCGATAGGGGCCTACGGCCACGACGAGATCATGCTCCGGCGTACACAGCAGGGCGGTCCCCTCCAGCACCGCCTCCGACTCCATAGCCTGCCTGAGCCCTTGGGCGTCGGCGCAGGCAGCCTGATTTTCCGGGGTGTGGAGCAGCCGCCCCTCGGGTGGAAAACGGTTCGTCAATCTGACCAAATCCTTTCTGTGTTGGGGTGATTTTTTTCTTACCAGACAATGATATGCAATGGGGAACCTTGAATTGACAGAGGGGGACCGGGAATTTATAATATTCTTTACACGGATAAAGTGAAGCAAAAGGGGGAAAACCCATGGACATCCATGTAGGTGACGTGCTGGAGCTAAAGAAAGAGCACCCCTGCGGCAGCCGGCGGTGGCAGGTGCTGCGGGTAGGGATGGATTTCCGTCTGCGGTGCGCGGGATGCGGCCATGAGCTGATGATCCCCCGGAGCAAAGCGGAAAAAAGCATTAAGAAGATCATTCGGCCGGGGGAGGACGAGACATGAACCAGTATTGGAGCGCGCGGGCCAGGGCACTGACCCCCTATGTGCCGGGGGAGCAGCCCCGGGACCGGAAATTCATTAAGCTGAATACCAACGAGAACCCCTATCCGCCCTCTCCCATGGCCCTGGCCGCCATCCGGGAAGCGGCCTGCGACACCCTGCGGCTCTATCCCGACCCGGATTGCACCACCCTGCGGGAGCTGCTGGGGGCCACCTACGGCCTGAAACCCTCCCAGATCTTTGTGGGCAATGGCTCCGACGAGGTGCTGGCTATGTGTTTTCAGGCCTTCTTTGACCCGGACCGGCCCATCCTCTTTGCGGACATTACATACAGCTTTTATCCCGTCTATGCCGACCTGTACGGCCTGACCTACCAGGAGGTGCCGCTGGACGAGCATTTCGCTCTGCCTCTGGAGCCTTTCCTGGAGCCCAACGGCGGCGTAGTGATTGCCAATCCCAACGCCCCCACTGGACGGGAGCTGTCCCTGTGCGGCATCCGGGCGGTGCTGGAGGCCAACCCCGATGCTGTGGTGGTGGTGGACGAGGCCTATGTGGACTTCGGCGCCCACTCCGCTGTGGAGCTCATCGACCGCTATCCCAACCTGGTGGTGGTACAGACCATGTCCAAATCCCGGTCCCTGGCCGGACTGCGGGTGGGCTTTGCCATGGGCAACAAGGAGCTGATCGCCGCCCTTAACTGCGTGAAGAACTCCTTTAACTCCTATACCCTGGATCGTCTGGCCCTGGCCGGGGCGGAGGGAGCCCTGCGGGACCGGGATTATCTGCGTGCCACTTCCATGAAGATCCAGAACACCCGGGAGTGTACCGCTGCCCACCTGAAGAAGCTGGGCTTTATTGTCACCGACTCCGCCGCCAATTTCCTCTTTGTCTCCCATCCCGATGTGCCCGCAAAGGAGCTGCTGGACGGCCTGCGGCAGCGGGGCATACTGGTCCGCTGGTGGGACAAGCCCCGCATCCGGGACTACCTGCGGATCACCGTAGGCACTGACCAGGAGATGCAGGCTCTGTGCGCCGCTATGACGGAACTGGTGGGAGGAAAGTGACCATGGACGAAAATCATCTGCATATTTTATGGACCAATGCCGACCCCACCGTCTTTGACAAGATGGTGCTGATGTATGCCGTCAACAGCCTGGTCCGGGGCTGGTGGGAGAAGGTGACCGTCATCCTGTGGGGGGACACGGCGGCCCTGGCCGCCCATGACCCGGCGGTTCGGGAGCGCATCGCCCTGGCTATGGAGCAGGGGGTGGCCTTCTCTGCCTGCGTCACCTGCGCTCGGGAACTGGGTGTGGAGCAGGACCTGCGGGACATGGGCCTGGAGGTGATCTCCTGGGGTCCGCCCCTCACCGAGCTCATCAAGAGTCGGGCGCCTCTGCTCACCGTCTGATTTAATCGAATCCTGTCATAATATGGCCCGCCGTGGAGATTCAATCCACGGCGGGCCATTTTTGTGCCCTGTCCCCGATTTGACCTTTTTTATGGAGACAGGCAGGTATAATGGGGTCTGCACGCCGGAAGGGGGGAGCCGCATGACGGTGGTCTATCTGGACGAGGTGTTTTTGCTGAATTTTGTGGTGGACTATCTGCTGCTGCTGGCCGCCGGACGGCTGGCAGGGGAGATACTCCGCCGGGGGCGTTTGGCTTTGGGGGCCGCCCTGGGGGCGGCTTACGCCGGGGCGGTGTTCCTGCCGGGGCTGGGCTTCCTGGTCCATCCTCTGTGTAAAGTGGGAGTGGGGGTGCTGACCGTACTGATCGGCTACGGCGGCAGCCGGTGGCTGCTGCGGGTGTGCCTGGTGTTCTTTGTGGTGTCCGCTGCCTTTGGCGGAGGTATCTTTGCCCTTCAGATGCTGGGCAGCCGCAGCCTTACCATGGCCAATGGGGTGTTGGCATCTCCCCTTGACCTGAAGTTGGTGCTGCTGTCGGCGGCGGGGTGCTATGGGCTTGTTACCCTGCTCTTTCAGCGTGCCGCCCGCCACTGCTCCCGGCGGGAGCTGGCCCCGGCAGTCGTGGAGCTGGGGGGACGGCGGGCGGTCCTCACCGCATTGGTGGATACGGGCAATACCCTCACCGACCCGGCCACCGGCAGGCCGGTATTGGTGGCAGAGGGGGAGAAGGTAAAGACCCTGTTTCCGCCGGGGACCGCCCCCTGCCAGGCAGAGCTCCGCGACCCTTCCGCAGCTCTGGAGCGGCTGAGCAACGCAGGCCTGCGGTGCCGGCTGTTGTCCTATCAGGCGGTGGGGGTAGAGTGCGGGCTGCTGCTGGCCCTGCGCAGTGACAAGGTAAAGGTGGGCAGGGAGGACTACGGTCCTTTGCTGGTGGCGCTGTCGCCCACCGGGCTCACCGACGGGGGCGGCTACTGCGCCCTCATCGGAGCATAAAGGAGGATGGCTATGAAGAGCTGGAAGACGCGCTGGTATGGGCGCATACAAAAGCTGCTGGCGCGGCTGGGGCTGAGGCTGCCGGGCAAAATCATGTACATCGGGGGGAGCGACACCCTGCCGCCCCCACTGTCCCGGGATGAGGAGGCGGAACTCATCCGCCGCCTGGATGAGGGGGACGAGGGGGTGAAATCCCAGCTCATTGAGCGCAACCTGCGGCTGGTGGTGTATATCGCCCGTCGGTTTGAAAATACGGGGGTAGGCATTGAGGACCTCATCTCCATCGGTACCATCGGGCTCATCAAGGCCATCAATACCTACCAGCCTGCCAAAAACATCAAATTGGCTACTTATGCCTCCCGATGTATCGAAAATGAGATTTTGATGCATCTGCGCAAGACCACCAATCTGAAAAGCGAGGTATCCTTTGACGAGCCGCTAAATACCGACTGGGACGGCAACGAACTGCTGCTCTCCGACATTCTGGGCACTGACAGCGATCTGGTGATGAAACCCATCGAGGAGGATGTGGACCGCAAGCTGCTCTCCGACGCTCTGGAGCGGCTGGAGGAGCGGGAGCGGCATATCATCACCCTCCGCTTCGGCCTGGACGGCAAGCCGGAGCGCACCCAGAAGGAGGTGGCCGACAGCCTGGGCATCTCCCAGTCCTACATCTCCCGGCTGGAAAAGCGGATTATCGCCCGGCTCAAGCGGGAGATTTTACGGCTGATGTGACCAGCTGCCTTGACAAACCGCAGGAAGGGGTATAATATGTAACTAGTTACTTATTTGGATGAGGTGGAAGTATGACGGGAAGGATGCCCTTTGGCCTGAAGATCGCAGTCATCAGCCGGGAATTTCGCAGGCGGATGGATGAGAAGGCAGCTGCCATGGGGCTGACCTGGGCCCAGCTGCGGGTACTGGGATCGGTGAGCCGCCTGGAGGCGGCCGGGAAAGAGGAGATCCACCAAAACGATCTGGAGCACATCGAGCACGTGACCCATCCGGCCATGACCAAGATGCTCCAGCGGCTGGAGAGCAAGGGCCTGGTCCGGTGCGTGCCCAGTGAGAAGGACCGGCGATATAAGAAAATTACCTGTACCGAGCGCTCTGCAGGAATCCATGAGACCATTTTGGAGCAGGACAGGGAGGTACTGGAGGAGCTGTGCCGGGATTTTACGCCCCAGCAAAAGGAAATGCTGAGGGAGGCCATTGATCTGATCTTGAGCAATATCGATCTGGAGTGACCCTTTCGGTCAGAAAAAGTGAATTCCCAGGCGGTGTGCTGAGGAGATAACTCAAGCGCGCTGCCTGCTTTTTTATCGCTAAATAAGTAACTAGTTACCTAAAAGGAGTGCAAGTCAAGATGGAAAAAGAAGTACCAGAGCGCGAGAGTCCCTTTGCCACGGAGCCCATTGGCCGGTTGATCCTGAGATTTGCCGTTCCCAGCGTCATTGCCCTGCTGGTCAATTCCCTGTACAACATCGTAGACCAGATCTTTATCGGCTGGGGCGTAGGCTACCTGGGCAACGGCGCCACCAATGTGGTGTTTCCCATCACCATCATTGCCCTGGCACTGGCTATGATGATCGGCAACGGCGGCGCGGCCTTTCTGAGCCTGAAGCTGGGTGAGGGCAAGGTGGACGTGGCCAAGAAGGGCGTGGGCAACGCGGTTGCCCTGGTGACCGTGGTCAGCATCGTCCTGGCTGTGGTGTTCCTGCTGTTCATCGACCCGATCCTGACCCTCTTCGGCGCAACCGACCTGCTGCGGTCTCTGGCCTTGGAGTATGGCTTCATCATTGGCCTCGGTCTGCCTTTTATGATGATATCAGCCGCCATCAATTCCATGATCCGTGCGGATGGCAGCCCCAAATACGCCATGTTTTCCATGATCATCGGCGCGGTCCTCAACGTGATTCTGGACCCGGTCTTTATCTTTGTTTTTCATATGGGGGTACAGGGTGCTGCCATCGCTACGGTGATCGGGCAGGTGGCCTCCTTTGTGGTGTCGGCGGTCTATCTGCCCCGGTTCAAGACCGTCCATCCTGATGCCGCTTCCTTCCGCCTGAACGGCCGGACCTGCGGCAATATCCTTACCTTCGGCCTGAGCAGCTTTATTACCCAGTTTGCCATCACCATTGTTATGGCGCTGACCAATAACCTGCTGGCGGTTTATGGTGCTACCTCTGTTTATGGTGCAGAGATCCCTCTGACCGCCACCGGTATTGTGATGAAGGTCAACCAGATCATGATCGCTATTCTGCTGGGCATCGCCACCGGTACCCAGCCCATCATCGGTTTCAACTACGGTGCCAAAAACTTCAAGCGGGTGAAAAAAGCCCTGGAAATTTCCCTCATCGCCTCTGAGGTGGTGTCCATCGTAGCCTTTTTGATTTTCCAGTTCGCGCCCATGAGCGTAGTCATGCTGTTTGGTTCCGAGGAGGGGCTTTATAACGAGTTTGCTGTAAAGGCCTTCCGCATCTTCCTGATGCTCTGCCCCCTTACCGGGTTCCAGACGGTGGCGGCAGTCTATCTCCAGGCGGTGGGCAAGCCTGTCAAGTCCGCCATTCTCTCCCTGGCCCGTCAGATCATTTTCTTTGTGCCCGCGGCTTTGATCCTGCCCCTGTTCCTGGGGGTGGAGGGGGTGCTGTGGACCGGCCCTGTAGCCGACGGCCTGGCCTTCCTGCTCTCTCTGGGCCTGCTGATCCATGAGCACAACCACCTGAAGCGGGAGCACCGGCTGCAATCCGAAGCGCCTGAGATCGCATAAAAGGAGTGGATCAATCATGAAAAACCGGATCATCACCATCAGCCGTGAATTTGGCAGCGGCGGCCGTACCATTGGCAAAAAGGTGGCCGAAGCTCTGGGCATTGCCTGCTATGACAGTGAGCTGATTGAGAAGATTGCGGCGGAGAGCGGTTTTCACAAAAATTATATCAAGGAGGCGGGGGAGTATGCCCCCGGCGGGATACTGGCCTCTGCCTTTGCCCACGGTACTGCGGGCCCCACCAACGAGGACTATATCTGGAAGATCCAGTGCAGGATCATTACCGAACTGGCGGAGAAGGAATCCTGCGTTATTGTGGGCCGGTGTGCCGACTATATCCTTCGGGACAAGGCTGATTGTCTGCGGGTATTTATCCATGCGGATATGGCCTTCCGGGCCAAACGGATCGTGGAGGTGTACGGGGAGCGGGAGGCCTCTCCGGAGCAGCGGCTGAAAGAGAAGGATAAGCGCCGGGCGGCCTACCACCGGTTCTATACCGATATGAAGTGGGGCCACGCCCAGAACTATGACCTTACCCTCAACAGCGGAACCCTGGGCATCGACCGCTGTGCGGAGCTGATCCGGCAGCTCTACTGAGTAATTGCAGCAAAAAAGACCGCCAACGGCGGTCTTTTTTGCTGTTCTTGGCTTAAAAGCCCATGGTGTCGGCCAGATCATCCTTCATCTGGTCCATCTTCCGGGTGGCCTTTTTGGCCATGCGGCGCATTTTGGGATTCTGCATCCCCTTGGCGGCTACCGCCATGCCCATAGCGGCCCCGGCCAGAATGCCAAGGCCCATGCCGCCTAAAAAGGTGTGATTAGTCATTTGCTCAGCTCCCTTCCTTGGATGTCCGTATTTATTATTGCCCGGAATGCTGAAAAATCCATTGCTAAAATATGCGATTCAAGTTATAATGAAGGGCGAAGAACAGAGTGGCTTGCAGGAGGGGACGGGGGAAGGACCTGTACCCTTTTTTGCTGTGCAAATGTGGGTTTCGGCCACAGAGCCGGCCCGCGGAACGGAAAGGAGTGATCCAGTGAAACTGTTGATTCGTCAGGGACGCCTGGTGGACCCTGTGGGGGGCATCGGCGGTGTCATGGATATCCTGATGGAAGACGGAAAGGTGACTGTCATCGGCAGCAACATCAATGAGCCGGGCGCTCAGATCATCGACGCGGCGGGACTGACCGTGTGCGCCGGACTGGTGGATATGCACGTCCATCTGCGGGAGCCCGGATTTGAGTACAAGGAGACCATCGAGACCGGCGCGGCAGCTGCCGCCCGGGGCGGCTTTACCTCCATCGCCTGTATGCCCAACACCAGGCCCACGGTGGACTGCCCCGAGCAGGTGGACTTTGTCCGCAGAAAGGCGGCGGAGGCCTGCGGGGTCCATGTCTGGCCCATCGGCTCGGTGTCCAAGGGACAGCGAGGCCAGGAACTCACCGATTTTGAGGCTCTGAAAGGTGCGGGAGTAGTGGCCCTGTCCGACGACGGTGTGCCCATCCAGAACGCCAATCTGATGCGGGATGGCCTCATCATGGCCCACCGGCAGGATCTCACCATCCTGTCCCACTGTGAGGATGCGGATATGGTGAAAAACTACGCCGTCAACGAGGGAAGGGTATCCCGCCAGCTGCGTCTGGACGGGCGGCCCGCCATCGCCGAGGAGCTGATGGTAGCCCGGGACGCCATGTTGGCCGAGGAGACCGGTGCCGCGGTCCACATCTGCCACATCTCCACCGCAAAATCGGTGGCCATTGTCCGGCGGTACAAGCGCAAGAGCGTACAGATCACCTGCGAGACCTGCCCCCAGTATTTCTCCCTCACCGAGGATGAGATTTTGGCCCAGGGCACCATGGCCCGTGTCAACCCGCCTCTGCGGACCTGGTCCGATGTGGAGGCAATCATCGAGGGCCTGAAGGACGGTACCATTGACGCCATCGCTACCGATCACGCCCCCCACTCCGCCGAGGAGAAGGCCCGGCCCCTCACCGAGGCCCCCAGCGGCATGGTGGGCCTGGAGACTGCCCTGGGCGTTACCCTGACCTATCTGTACCACACTGGGGAACTGCCACTGTCTGACATTCTGCGGAAAATGACCATCAATCCCGCCTGCATCCTCCGCCTGCCCACCAAGGGCCGGCTGGCAATCGGCGCTGACGCCGACGTGGTTATCTTCGACCCGGATGAGGTGTGGACGGTGGACCCGGAGCAGTTTGCCTCCAAGGGCCGCAACACCCCCTTCGCCGGCAAGGAGCTGAAGGGAAAGATCAAGTACACCATCGTGGGCGGAAAGATCATTTATCAGGATGAGAAATAAGAGATTTTAAGAGATAAAGGAGAATGAACTATGTCCTTCGATCGTCTGCAGGAAGCCATCATTGCCAAGAAAAACCCCACCGTGGCGGGTCTGGACCCCAAGCCGGAGTATGTGCCCGCCCACATCCGCAAGGAGTGCTATGACAAGTACGGCGAGACCCTGGAGGGTGCTGCCGAGGCCATTTACCGCTTCAACTGCGGTCTGATGGACGCACTGAAGGACATCGTGCCCGCCGTCAAGCCCCAGTCTGCCTATTATGAGCGCCTGGGCTGGCGGGGTATGGAGGTGCTGGAGCGCACCATCCGCTACGCCAAGGAGCAGGGCCTGTATGTCATCGCCGACATCAAGCGAGGCGACATCGGCTCCACCGCCGAGGCCTATTCCGACGGCTGGCTGGGCAAGACCAAGGTAGGGGAGCAGATGCTCAGCGTCTTTGACGCCGACTGCGTCACCCTCAACGGCTACATGGGCGCCGACAGCGTCAATCCCTTCCTCAAGACCTGCAAGGAGATGGACAAGTGCGCCTTCATCCTGGCCAAGACCTCCAATCCCGGCTCCGGCGAGCTGCAGAACGTGTCCGCCGGTGAGGGCGACACCGTGTATGGCCTGATGGCCGACCTCATTGAGAAGTGGGGCGCGGGCACCGAGGGCAAGTATGGCTATACCATGGCCGGTGCGGTGGCAGGCGCCACCTATCCGGAAGAGCTGCAGAAGCTGCGCGCCCGGATGCCCCACACCTTCCTGCTGGTGCCCGGCTATGGCGCCCAGGGCGGCACTGCCGAGGATGTGCAGTATGCCTTCCAGAAGGACGGCCATGGCGCTATCGTCAACTCCTCCCGCGGCATCATCTGCGCCTGGCAGAAGACCGGCAAGGACGGCATGGACTACCAGGAGGCTGCCCGCAACGCCGCGATCGCCATGCGGGACGACATCGCCCGCTTTACTACCATCGCGTAACCGGAGAGGCCTATGTCAGAGCAAGAGAGAGAGAAACAAGGTGTCCGTGAGGACGAGGTCAGCAAATGGAAGATCGGCCAGCACCGGGAATGGAACTGGCAGGAGATCCTTCAGCAGCAGATCGCGGCGGGACTGGTGGCAGCGGAGCCCTTCCGCTGCCCCACCTGCGGTACCATGCGCCGCAACCGGATCTGTCCGGTGTGCGGCAGCATCATGGATCTGAAGACCATGACTGAGACCGTCCACGGGGACGAGTCTGCCAAATAAGTGGAAATGAGGGATAGTATGCCCATTGAACAGATCTGTACCATCGTTGAGGCGGCCAAGCTGAACGAGTATGCCTATTCCTTCACCCTGGAGGTGGGGGATATGGTGAAAAAGGAGGGCCTGATGGCCGGTCAGTTCCTCCATATCGCCTGCGGGGAGGGTTTGCTTCTCCGCCGGCCCATCTCGGTTTGCATGGTCCAGGAGGACGAGCCCCAAGACACTGCCCGCGTGGTCTTTGAGGTGCGGGGTGAGGGTACCAAGTGGCTGGCGCAGCGCCAGGTGGGGGACAAGGTGAATGTGCTTGGCCCTTTGGGCAACGGCTTTACCGTTACCCCCAATGACCGGCTGCTGCTGGTGGGCGGCGGCATCGGTGTGCCCCCGCTGCTGGGTCAGGCCGCCTTTACTGCCAAGAACTCCACCGCCGTGCTGGGCTTCCGGTCTGCTGACCGGGCCATGCTGGTGGAGGATTACCGGGACTACTGCGAGGCGGTTTACCTCTGCAGTGACAACGGTTCCCTGGGCCGCCACGGCTTTGTGGATGCTCAGCTGAAGGATATCCTTGAAAAGGATAAAAACTTTACAGCTATTCTGGCCTGCGGCCCCAAGCCCATGCTGAAGAATGTGGCCAAGGTAGCGGCCGAGTACGGCGTGCCCTGCCAGGTCTCCCTGGAGGAGCGGATGGCCTGCGGCGTGGGTGCCTGCCTGGGCTGCGCCGTCCAGATGGCCGACGGCACCATGAAGCACGTCTGCAAGGACGGCCCGGTATTTGACGCCAAGGAGGTGGACTGGAATGTCTAAGGTGGATCTGTCCGTCGATCTGGCGGGCGTCAAGATGAAAAATCCGGTGGTGGTGGCCTCCGGTACCTTCGGCTTCGGCCGGGAATACGGCCAGTTCTATAAGCTGAATGAACTGGGCGGCATCTGCTGTAAGGGCCTTACCCTTCACAGAAGAGAAGGCAATCCGCCCCCCCGGATCGCCGAGACCACCATGGGTATCCTCAACTCCGTGGGTCTGCAGAACCCCGGTGTGGACGCCTTTATCGAGCACGAGCTGCCCGAGCTGAAGAAGCACGATCTGGCTATCATCGCCAACATCTCGGGCAACACGCCTGAGGAGTATGGCATCATGTGCGAGAAGCTGTCGGCAGCGGGTGTGGATATGATCGAGGTCAACATCTCTTGCCCCAACGTGAAGGCGGGCGGTCTGGCCTACGGCACCAAGCCCGAGCTGGCCGCCGAGGTCACCAAGATGGCCAAGAGCCATTCCACCATTCCTGTGATGGTGAAGCTGTCTCCCAACGTCACCGATATCACCGAGATCGCCCGTGCGGTGGCTGATGCCGGCGCTGACGCTCTGTCCCTCATCAACACCCTGCGGGGTATGCGCATCGACCTGAACACCCGCCGTCCCATCCTGAAGATGAACACCGGCGGCCTGTCCGGCCCTGCCGTGCTGCCTGTGGCGGTGCGGATGGTGTGGGAGGTGGCCTGCGCCGTGGATCTGCCCATTCTGGGCATGGGCGGCGTGGCCAAGGGAGAGGACGCGGCCCAGCTGATGCTGGCGGGCGCCTCCGCCGTGGCGGTGGGCACCGCCTGCTTCGCCGATCCCTACGCCCCCATCAAGGTGCGGGACGGCCTGGCGGCAATCGCTTCTGCCCAGGGCCTTGACAAGGTTTCTGACCTGACAGGCGGCGTGCGCCCCTGGTAATGCTTTTATCCTGATCCGAAGAGGGTGCCTACTGTGACTAAGGTTTACATCATCCGCCACGCGGAGGCGGAGGGCAACCTGTACCGCCGGGTCCACGGCTGGTACAACAGCCTCATTACTGACAACGGATACCGGCAGATTGCCGCCCTCCGCGGCCGGTTTGCCGGCGTACATATCGACGCGGTGTACTCCAGCGATCTGTTTCGTACCATGACCACCGCCACGGCCATTTATCCCGGCCACGGCCTGGAACTGAACACCACCCCCGCCCTGCGGGAGATCGGCGTAGGAGAGTGGGAGGACAAGCCCTGGGGTGACCTGGAGCGGCACGACGCCATGCGGCTCATCCGCTTCAACCATGCTTCCCCCGAGTTCCAGGTGGAGGGGGGCGAGACCTTCGCCCAGGTTCAGGCCCGGATGAAGGGCGCGGTGCTGGATATCGCCGCCAGGCATCCCGGCCAGACGGTGGCTCTGTTCTCCCACGGCTCTGCCATCCGCTGTCTCCAGGGTGCCATCCGGGGCCTGGGTCCCGGTGAGATGGACGGCCTGGGTCACAGCGACAACACCGGCGTCACCTGTCTGGAGGTGGAGGGAGACCGGATCTCCATCGTCTATGAGAACGACAACTCCCACCTGCCGGAGGAGATCTCCACCCTGGCCAGACAGAAGTGGTGGAAGTCCCGGGAGGGGAGCATTGCGGACGCCAATATGTGGTTCCGTCCTCTGGACCTGGAGCGGGAAGAGAAGCTCTATCTGGCGGCCCGGCACGACGCCTGGATCGATATCCACGGCAGCGAGGTCCCCTTTGACGGGGCGAGCTTCTGCAAGGATGCCCGTCACTGCTGGGAACAGGACAAGGAAAAAGCCTTGACAGTTGCCATGCAGCGAGATGAGGTGGCGGGCGTGCTCCAGCTGGATCTGGCCCGCTTTGCCGATGAGGGCATCGGCTATATCCCCTTTGTGTACATGAATCCCCAGCACCGGAAGCGGGGGCTGGGCGTTCAGCTGATTGGCCAGGCGGTGTCGGTATTCCGCCCCCTGGGCCGCACCCGCCTGCGGTTGCGCTGCGCTCCGGAGAATGCGGTGGCTCAGCGCTTCTATAAGAAGTACGGCTTTGAAAAGGTAGGGGAGGAGCACGGCAGCGTGACCCTGGATATTCTGGAAAAATACATTGGCTATGAGACCAAGGACTGACTGAGGAACGATATGAATGGATTTTTGCCCGTCTCTAAGGCGGATATGGAAGAGCGTGGTTGGGACGGGTACGACTTTCTCATCATCACCGGCGACGCCTATGTGGACCATCCTTCCTTTGGCTGCGCCATCATCTCCCGTGTGCTGGAGGCCGAGGGCTACCGTGTGGCCATCCTGGCCCAGCCGGACTGGCGCAAGGCAGAAGCCTTTACAGCACTGGGGCGGCCCCGGCTGGGGGTGATGCTGTCTGCCGGCAATCTGGACTCCATGGTGGCCCACTATACCGCCGCCCGGAAGCGTCGGCACGACGACGCCTATTCCCCGGGCAATCAGGCGGGACTGCGTCCCGACCGGGCCTCCATCGTGTATGCCAACAAGGTGCGGGAGGCTTTTGGAAACATCCCCCTGATCATTGGCGGCTTGGAAGCATCCCTTCGCCGCTTTGCCCACTATGACTACTGGGAGGACAAGGTACGCCGCTCGGTGCTCTTTGACAGCCAGGCTGACCTGCTGGTGTACGGCATGGGTGAGACCGCCACCCGGGAGATTGCTGCCCGTTTGGCCTCCGGTACCCCGGTGGGGGAGATCACTGATGTAAAGGGAACTGCCTTTATTGCAAAAGATCCCTCCGCCTGCGCCTATCCCAAGGTGGAGTGCCCCTCCTATGAGCAGGTTTCTACCGATAAGCGGCAGTATGCCGTGGCCAATATGATCCAGTATGAGGAGCACGATCCGGTGCGGGGGAAAGCCATCCTCCAGCGCCATGGGGACCGGCTGCTCATCGTCAATCCCCCCGCCATGCCTCTTACTACGGCGGAGCTGGACTTTGTGGCCGAGTTGCCCTATGTCCGGGAGCCCCACCCCATGTACGACAACATGGGAGGGGTGCCCGCCATTGAGGAGGTGCGCTTCTCGGTGGCCCACAACCGGGGGTGCTTCGGCGCCTGTAATTTCTGCTCCCTGGCCTTCCATCAGGGACGGATCATCACCTCCCGCAGCCACGAGAGTGTGCTGAGAGAGGTGGAGGGGCTGACTCATCACCCCGGCTTCAAGGGCTATATCCACGACGTGGGCGGCCCAACCGCCAACTTCCGGCGGCCTGCCTGTAAGAAGCAGATGAAGGCCGGACTGTGCCGAGGTAAGGCCTGTCTGGCCCCCGAGGCCTGTCCCAACCTGGACGCCGACCACACCGACTACCTGATGCTGCTGCGGAAAATCCGGGCGGTGCCGGGGGTGAAAAAGGTGTTCATCCGCTCGGGCATCCGTTTCGACTTTATGCAGAAGGATAAGAGCGGGGAGTTCTTCGCCGAACTGGTGAAGTACCATGTGTCCGGCCAGCTGAAGGTGGCCCCGGAGCACTGCGTCAACTCGGTGCTGGACTACATGGGCAAGCCCCATATCGAGGTATACGAGAGATTCAAGCGGAAGTACGAGTCCCTGAACCAGAAGTACGGCAAGGAGCAGTATCTGGTGCCCTACCTCATGTCCTCCCACCCTGGCTGTACGCTGAACGACGCGGTGGAGCTGGCCCAATGGCTCAACCGCACCGGCCGTCAGCCTGAGCAGGTCCAGGACTTCTATCCCACACCGGGCACCCTGTCCACCTGTATGTACTATACCGGCATTGATCCCCGGACCATGAAGCCGGTATATGTGCCTAAGGACCCCCACGAAAAGGCCATGCAGCGGGCTTTGATGCAGTGGAAGCGGCCGGAGAAACGGGCCCTGGTACGGGAGGCCCTCCACCGGGCCCACCGGGAGGACCTCATCGGTTTCGGGAAAGACTGTCTGCTGCGGCCAGAGAAATATGGCAAGCATCAGGAGAGCAAACAGACCTCCAACCGGGGCAGAACCGGCAAGGGAAGTAAAACGGAGGCCCAGAAGGGCGACAAACCCCAGGCCAAACCCACCCGCAAAGCCGGGTGGGCGGTGGCCAAGCCAAAAAAGAATGCCCGTCCCCGCAAGGGAAAGGGATAACATACAGCCGGCAGAGCGCGCTCTGCCGGTTTCCTTTTGCCTGAAATACTATGCGGCAAGAGCATTGAAGGTTCCTTTCAGAATTGGTATACTAAACTTAAATACTCCCTCTGGGGAGAGAAGAGAGGATGTATGCCTGTGAAAAGACGCGTATTGTCCCTGCTGGCTGCGCTGGTGCTGATGCTGGGCCTGATCCCCGCCGCCTCCGCCGCACAGCCTGATCTGGTCATCACCATGCGGTACAATAGCCCCTGGTGCGTGATTGGTGATACTGTGACTCAAATCGACGAGACCAGCAGTGCCGTGGTGCTGATGGCCGAGAATGGCCGTACCATGCTGCCTATCCGCCGGATGATTGAGGCCTTCGGCGGCACCGTGGAGTGGGTACAGGAGACCAATGGTGTGCGCTGCTCCCTGAACGGCACCTCGGTGGAGCTGGAGTTGGACTCCACCACCGCCCTGGTCAATGGGGAAGCGGTGACTATGGACGTGCCTATGCGGGCCAAGAACAACCGCACCTTCGTACCGGTGCGCTTTGTCAGTGAGAATCTGGGCCTGACCGTGGAATGGGAGGGCAAGAACCAGATTGTGGTGGTAGCCAACGGCGAGGTGGATAAGAACAATCTCACCAGCCTGCCCCAGGTCCAGAAGCTGGTGGAAAAGACCACCCCCAAGGAGGACCCGGTGACCCTTACCTCTAAGAGCTATACGCTGGCCTCCGGCACCGTCAATGCCAACGTGATCACCGTCAATATGAAGGACCCCCGGGTGAGCGTCAAGTCGGTACTCGCCGGCGGCAAGCTCAATTCGCCTCAGAGCTTCCAGTCCATTGCCGCCAGTTCCGGGGCGGTAGCGGTGATCAACGCCAACTTCTTTGAGAGCGAAAAGACCATCAAGGACCCCATCGGCCACCTGATGGTGAACGGCCAGTTTATGTATGCCAGCTCCGGCCTGTCCTCTCTGGGCATCACCGATACCAACGAGATGCGCTACGGCCGGCCTCCCGTCTTTGTCCGCATTGAGACGGTAGACGGCGGCGCCTACCGCTGGTGGGACGCCTACGAGGTCAATATGCTCAAGCAGTTCAGCGGGCAGGCGGTGCTCTACACCCCCGCCCGAGGTACCTCTTTCCAGGTCACCTATCCTGGTTCCGCGTTGACCGTAGTCAACAATGTGACCACCAGCTTCCAGATGGTATCTGCCGGTCAGACGGTAGCCATCCCCGCTAACGGCTATGTGCTCTACTCCAGCGACACCGTCACCAACTACGACTTCTTCAATCAGTTTGAGGCAGGCCGCACTGTAGCCCTGCGGCCCTACCTCCAGCGGGATGATGAAGAGGGCTTCGATCTGACCGGTGTGCAGACGATGGTGTCTGGTTCCCCCCGGTTGGTGAAGGACGGCGTGAAGTTTACCGGCCTGGATAACGGCTTCAAGGAGGCCCGCTTTACTACCGCCGTCACCCCCCGTACCGCTGTAGGTACCACCAAGGACGGCAAGCTGCTGCTGGTCAATGTAAAGGCTGCCTCCATTGAGCAGATGCGTGATCTGATGCTGGCTCTGGGCTGTGTGGATGCCATTAACCTGGACGGCGGCGGTTCCACCGCTATGTATTATAAGGGGCAGACCCTGGCCACCCCCGGACGTAACCTGACTTCTACGCTTCAGGTCTTTGTGTCCGAATAAATCACCGGAAAGAGCGAGCTTGCCGCCTCTGCGGCAAGCTCGTTTTCTGTATAGGGAAGGGGAGACGAAAAAAATTTGAGAAAATGAAAAAAAGGACTTGCAAGAATTGGGGAAGTCTGCTATTATATCAATAACAGTAATAGTTACTGTTTACATTAGAAAGAGTGGTGACTAATGAACGGAAAGCGATACTCACGTCAGCGAGAGCTGATCTATGAGGCCCTGATGCACACGGACCAGCATCCCACCGCTGAAATGGTGTATCAATGGCTCAAGCCCACCAATCCCAACCTGAGTTTGGGAACGGTATACCGGAATCTGAATCTGCTGGTGGACGAAGGTGCTGCTGTGCGGATGGCTTTCCCGGTGGAGCGGTACGATGCCAACGTAGAGCCCCATCCTCATTTCCGCTGTGAAGTGTGCGGCGGGGTCTTTGATCTGGATCTGCCCTATGATAAAGGGCTGGACGAGAAGGCCTTGCTGGCCAGCGGCCATGATATTCGGTCCCATGAGCTGATTTTTTATGGGGTCTGCGTTAACTGCAAACCAAAACATTGAGTTTTTTTAGGTAATATGGTAAGTTTATTTTGCACGAAAGTGCCCATACTGTGATTAGAAAGGATGTAATAACATGGAGTTCAAGCTGTATCGCTGCGCGCACTGCGGCAATGTGATTTTTAAGGTTGTGGATAAGGGTGTGCCCGTCATGTGCTGTGGCCAGAAGATGGAAGAGATCACCCCCAATACCACCGACGCGGCTCAGGAGAAGCACGTCCCTGTGGTGGAGAAGACCGCTCATGGCAGCGGGAACTCCGTGACCGTCAAGGTGGGCGGTGTGGAGCATCCCATGCTGCCGGAGCACTATATCTCCCTGATTGCTGTGGTGGACGGCGACACCGTGACCATGAAGTTCCCCAAGCCCGGCGACGCGCCCGAGCTGAAGACCTTCTGCCGGAGCGATAAGGTGGAGGCCTACGAGATCTGCAATCTCCACGGCTTCTGGAAGGGCGAAGGCTAACATATTCGCTTTATAAGAGACAACCTGATTTTAGAAAGGAAGGTATGATTATATGGAACTGAAGGGTAGCAAGACCGAAGCCAATCTGTGGAAGGCATTTGCGGGAGAGAGCATGGCCCGCAATAAGTATACCTATTTTGCCAGCAAGGCCAAGAAGGAGGGCTACGAGCAGATCGCGGCCATCTTTGAGGAGACCGCCGGCAATGAGAAGGAGCACGCCAAGCTGTGGTTCAAGGAGCTGGGCGGCATCGGCGACACCATGGCCAACCTGAAGTCCGCCGCTGCTGGTGAGCATGAAGAGTGGACTGAGATGTATAAGGAGATGGCCGAGACCGCTCGCGAGGAGGGCTTTGAGAAGCTGGCCTTCCTGTTCGAGGGCGTCCTGAAGATCGAGAAGGAGCACGAGGAGCGCTACCTGACCCTCCTGAAGAACCTGGAAGAGGGCGTTGTGTTCAAGCGGGGCGACGAGTATATGTGGAAGTGCCGTAACTGCGGCCACATCCACTTCGGCAAAGAGGCCCCCCAGGTGTGCCCCGTGTGCGCGCATCCTCAGGCCTACTTCGAGATCCGCGCTGTCAACTATTGATGTGACTCCGTAGGGGGGCTCTTTGGGGGCCCCATCGGAGATGGGGCGGCGCTAGCGCCGTACAAGCGTTTTTACAGCGTAAAAACCTTGAGCCCGGGTGGATTCACTCCACCCGGGCTTTTTATAATCAATGGGGTCCCCGCCCGGCCTGGGCCGGGTGGGGTGGCCCCCCAGGTGTGCCCCGTGTGCGCGCATCCTCAGGCCTACTTCGAGATCCGTGCCGTCAACTATTGATCGGTAAAAGGAAATGCAGCCCGGAAGAAAATCTTCCGGGCTGCGTTTTTTTACTTAGATATACAGGCCGATGAGGGCATCGGTTCGTCCAGTGGGGGAGGAGTATTGGCAGGTCAGGGGCGCAGTCGGGCCATCATGTATTCGTCGGCATATTTGCCGTTCCGCACGGTGGTCATGCGCTTGAGCCCTTCCTTCTCAAAGCCCAGCTTCTCATACAGGTGGATGGCCCGCTCATTATCGGCAAATACAGTGAGCTCAACACGGACCAGCATGAGCCAGTTATCCGCCAGATCCAGCAGTGTCTTTAAAAGGGCAGAACCTACCCCCATGTTCTGGTAGTCGGCATGGACCATCAGGGCCACACTGCCAGTATGGCGCATCCGGGGATTGCCAAAGACTTGCAGACAGGCTACACCGATGACTGTGCCGTCGTCCAGTACCGCCACGAAATGGTGGTCGTTGGGGCCCAGGTTCGCTAAGAAAGCATCGCTGTCCGCGGTGCGATAGGAGGAAAGCCCCAGAGTATTTTCCAAGACCCCGGGCATCCGGCGCAGGGCCGCGGTACCGGCAGCATCTCGGGGTTCTGTGGGACGAATGGTGTAGTTCATAATAATGCCTCCCAAACAGATTTGGATCATATTAGCATATCCGACCATAAAAAGCAACCGCCCGGGCTATGTGCCCAGGCGGTTTGCGGTACGTTGGCTTAGTAGGCGGCAATTACACCGCCGTCGTTGGCGTACACCGTGGAGATGCCGCCGGTCTCGCTGATGAGGATCTCAGAGAATTTGCACTGCTTCTGCACCAGTTCTTTTAGATGGAAGGCCCGGTCCAGGCAGTTGCAGTGGACAATGCACAGTCGTCGGCCGGCGTGATTGGGGTCGGCTGCCATCATGGCTGCCATTTTGCTCAGGGCCTGCTTAATAGACAGAGCCTGACCCTTTTTACAGATCTCACCCTGGGGGGTGGAGCCCATCAGCAGCTTGATGTGCAGGGTGCTGGTTACCAGAGCCTGGGTGCGGGTGAGCCGCCCGTTTTTCCGCAGATTATCCAGGGTCTCCAGTACGAAGAGGGTATTCATCTCCTCGATATACTGGGAGGCCTTGCTCACCACGGTGGTAAAATCCAGTCCGGCCTCAGCCAGCTCCTGGAGCTTCAAGGCCACCAGTACCTCACCGGCAGAGGCAGAGCAGGAATTGAAGATGTGAATATTGGCCCCAGGGTGATCCTCCAGCCACAGATTGCGGGCCTGAGCCGCAGCATTGTGGGAGCCGGACAGCAGGGCGGACAGGGTGACTACATAGATGTCGTCAGCCCCGCAGTCAAAGGCGTCCATATACTGAATAGGGGAGGGGCAGGCGGACTGGGGAGCAGTGGGACAATCCCGCATCATTTGCAGCAGGGCTTTCTGATCGAAGGATTCGTCATCCACAACGGTCTCATCCCCCACGCGGATGGTGAGGGGGACCTTGATAAAACAGTCCTCCCGCAGCTCAGCAGGGGTAAGGTCGCAGCAGCTATCAACAATGATCTTAAAACTCATAACAAAAACCCTCGAATATAATTATCAAAATGATATTTGCCATTGCCGCTATTGTATCACCATCAGCGGGAAAAGTAAAGGGAGAAAGTGTGAATATTCTGGAACGGGCAAAAGGATGGGGCAGATTTACCAGGTAAAGCGGTCGGGGGCGCCTACCAGAATACGGGCTCCGCAGGGGGGCACGGGCAGCCAGGTGCGTCCGCCGTCGTTGTTGAAGACCTGGTTTTCATTGAGCACATCCTGGAGCACCGGCTCCTGGTGGGGGAACTCCACATGGACCTCCTGGGGCTCCAGGTTGAGGACCACATAGACACGCTGGCTGTCGGTAGCCCGGCGGAACACCAGCTGCTGGTTCTTGATGACCACATTTTCGTACTGACCCTCCTGAAGGGCGGGGAAAGCGGCCCGGATGGCGGCCAGCTTAGCCAGGTGGGCGCACAGACTCTGGTCCAGGGCCATCATCTCCTTCAGGTCCAGGCAGGGGCGCAGGGGGGCATCGGAATGCTTGGTGCGCTCCCCCTTGATGGCCCACTCACTGCCGTAGTAGAGGGAAGGTACGCCGGGCATGGTGTACAGCAGGGTGTACAGGTTGTTGATGTGGGCCGGGTCCTTCAGCTTGGAGGCCAGCCGGTCCACGTCGTGGTTGTCGGCGAAGTTGTACAGGGTAATGTTGCGGTAGATGCCGCCGGGGCCGCACTGACGATGGAGAGAGTGGGCGATTTCAAAGTAGTTCTTGTCATTGTGGGAGGACCACAGGCCCTTCCAGCACTCGTAGTTGGTAACGCTGTCCAGCATCTCCGGGTTGGCCCACCGGGCGTAGTCCCCGTGGATGATCTCGCCCATGAGCCAGAAATCCGGGTCCTTGCCCTTGACGAAGCCTTTGAGGGTGCGGAAGAAGTCAAAGTCCACGCAGTCGGCGGCGTCCAGCCGCAGACCGTCAATGTGGAATTTGTCCATCCACATCCCAACCGCGTCCAGCAGGTGGCGCACCACGTCGGGGTTGCGGAGATTGAGTTTTACCAGCTCATAGTGGCCCTGCCAGGCGGTGTACCAGAAGGGGTCGCCCATGGGGGAGGGGCCGCCGAAGTTCAGGTCATGGAACCAGCCGCAGTAGGGAGAGGCCTGGCCGTGCTCCTGCACATCCCGGAAGGCCCAGAAGCCCCGGCCCACATGATTGAACACGCCGTCCAGCACCACACGGATGCCGCTCTCGTGAAGCTGGCCGCACAGAGCGGCGAAGGAGCCGTTGTCTCCCAGGCGGCAGTCGATCTGGAAGTAGTCGGTGGTGTCGTAGCCGTGCTTCACCGACTGGAACACCGGACCCAGGTAGAGGGCATTGACACCCAGTTCCTTCAGGTGGGGGATCCAGTCTTTCAGCTTGTCCAGCCGGGGCACCGGGGCGCCGCCGGGGTTGTACTCCGGGGCGCCGCAGAAACCAAGGGGGTAGATGTGGTAGAACACGGACTGATTGACCCAATGACTCATATTTGACTCCTCCAGTCTCAATTAAGATTGTGTTTCTTCTTCCTCCAGCTCACGCAGCAGCTTCTGGTCCTCCTTGGAGGACAGGTCCAGCTTCTCGTACAGGTCGGGCCGCCGCTGTCGGGTGCGGAGGATGGATTGCTTCCGCCGCCACTGGGCGATTTTCTTGTGGTCGCCGGAGCGGAGGATAGGGGGGACCTTTCGACCGTGCCATTCCTCGGGCCGGGAGTACTGGGGATATTCCAGCATCCCGTTCCAGTGGCTCTCATTTTCAAAGCACTCAGGATCGGCCAGCACGCCGGGCACCAGCCGGGCCACCGCGTCGGCCACCACCATGGCGGCCAGCTCGCCGCCGGTGAGCACGAAGTCCCCGATGGAGATCTCCTCGTCCACGCACTCCTCAATGAAGCGCTGGTCGATGCCCTCGTAGTGGCCGCATACCAGGATCAGGTGGTCGTAGTCATCTCGGAGGCGGCGGGCATCGGACTCGGTAAAGGTCTTGCCGGCGGGGGACATATAGATGGTGTGACCCGGGCCGTAAGTGTCCACGATGTGCTTCCAGCACTGGTAGAGGGGATCGGCCTGCATCACCGCCCCCCGGCCGCCGCCGTAGGGGTAGTCGTCCACCTGCTTTTGCTTGTTCAGCGTGTAGTCCCGGATCTGGTGGGCCTCAATGCGGATGATGTCCCGCTCCTGGGCCCGGCCCAGGATGGACTCATTCATCATGTCGCCCACAGTCAGATCGAAGAGGGTCATGATATCAATGCTATACATCGGTACGCATCCCTTCAATGAGGCGGACCTTGATATAGCCGCCCTCCACGTTGGTCTCCGCCAGGAACTCGTCCACGGCAGGGATCATATACTCGTGCTCACCCTTGACCACATAGACCTCGTGGGCAGGGGGGGTGAGCACGTCGGCCACCACGCCAATCTTCTCGTCGGTGGCGGCGTCGATGACATCCAGCCCCATCAGGTCGGCGATAAAGTGGCGGCCGTCGGGCAGCTCCACGCCGGTGCGGTCGATGAACACCGTCTTGCCTTTCATGGACATGGCGGCGTTTACGTCGTTGACACCCTCCAGGAAGGCAAGCACATTGCCCTTGTGGATGCGGGCGGAGCGGATCTTCACCGGTTTGCCGTCCACATACAATACGTCAAACTGGCAGAGAAATTCCGGAGAATCGCACCAGGGGACGATCTTGACCTCGCCCTGGATGCCGTGGGTGTTGACGATCTGACCTGCTTCTAAAAATTGATTTTTCATCGGTATCACCCCGAATCGTACAAAATCTGCAAGATATGAAAAAGCCGACCGACCACAGGGTCGGTCGGCTTTTTCATATCCGGGGGGAGGCCCCCGGAGTTAGTCGACGATATCGACGGAAACCTTGGTGCCCTGGCGCTGGGCCACGGAGCGCATCAGCGTGCGGATCTCCTTGGCAATGCGGCCCTGACGGCCAATCACCTTGCCCATGTCCTCGGGGGCCACCCGAAGCTCCAGGACGGTCTCGCTCTCACCTGCGTGCTCGGTGACCTCCACGGCGTCGGGGTGGTCCACCAGATTGCGGGCGATATAGGTGAGCAGTTCCTTCATGCCAGCTGTGCCCTCCTATCAGATGGCGCCAGCTTTTTTCAGCAGAGCCTTCACGGTCTCAGTGGGCTGAGCGCCGGTCTTGATCCAAGCCTGGGCGCGCTCGGCGTCCACCTTGATCTCGGCGGGCTGGGTCAGAGGATTGTAAGTGCCGATCTCCTCGATGAAACGGCCGTCACGGGGATAGCGGGAGTCAGCCACCACGATGCGGTAGAAGGGAGCCTTCTTGGCGCCCATACGACGCAGTCTGATCTTAACCATTGTATCTTCACCTCCATGTAATCGTAAAGCATATCTATGGAAACGCGACGTGGCGCGTTTACCACCGTTTAGAAGGGCAGACCGGGCATTTTACCCAGCTTACCCAGTTTCCCCAGCTTGCCAAGACGCTTCATCTGCTTGCCGGAGAACTGCTTGCTCATCTGCTGCATCATGTCGAACTGCTTGAGCAGACGGTTGATGTCCACCACCTGGGTACCGGAGCCGGCGGCGATGCGCTTTTTCCGGCTGTTGTTCAGCAGGGAGGGGTCCTCCCGCTCGGCAGGGGTCATGGACAGGATAATGGCTTCGGTGCGGGCCAGGGACTTCTCGTCCACGTTAGCACCTTCCAGAGCCTTGGCGTTGACGCCGGGGAGCATCCCTGCAATGTCGGACAGGGAACCCATGCTCTTGATCTGCACCAGCTGATCGTAGAAGTCCGAGAGGGTGAAGCGGTTTTTCCGCAGCTTCTGCTCCAGCTCGGCGGCCTTCTTGGCGTCGAAGGTCTGCTGGGCCTTCTCAATCAGGGAGAGCACGTCGCCCATGCCCAGGATACGGGAGGCCATCCGGTCGGGGTAGAAGATGTCCACCTGGTCCAGCTTCTCGCCCTGGCCCACGAACTTGATGGGCTTGCCGGTGACCGCCTTGATGGAGAGGGCTGCGCCGCCTCGGGCGTCGCCGTCCAGCTTGGTGAGCATGACGCCGGTGATATCCAGAGCCTCGTCAAAGGCCTTGGCGGCGTTTACCGCGTCCTGACCGATCATGGCGTCCACGATGAGCAGGATCTCGGTGGGGTCAATGGCCGCCTTCATGTCCTTGAGCTGTTCCATCAGCTCCTCGTCCACGTGGAGACGGCCGGCGGTGTCGATGAATACGATGTCGTTGCCGTGCTTCTTGGCGTGCTCAATGCCCGCCTTGGCAATGTCGATGGGGTCAATCTGACCCATCTGGAACACAGGTACATCCACCTGGGAGCCCACAACCTCCAGCTGAGTGATGGCGGCGGGGCGGAAGGTGTCGCAGGCCACCAGAAGGGGCCGCTTGCCCTGCTTTTTCAGAAAGCCCGCCAGCTTGGCGCCGTTGGTGGTCTTGCCGGCGCCGTTGAGGCCGCACAGCATCACAACCGTGGGGGGCTTGGGAGAGATGGTCAGCTTGGTGCTTTCGCCGCCCATCAGATTGGTCAGCTCTTCGTTGACGATCTTGACGATCATTTGAGCGGGGGTGAGGCTCTCCAGTACATCGGAGCCAACGGCCCGTTCGGTGACAGAGGCCACAAACTGCTTGACCACCTTGAAGTTTACGTCGGCCTCCAGCAGAGCCATCCGGATCTCCTTCATGGCCTCCTTTACGTCGGCCTCGGTGAGACGGCCCTTGCCCCGCAGCCGCTTAAAGGCGGCGGACAGCTTTTCGGTCAGTCCTTCAAATGCCATGGGGTCACTCCTGTTTCAGCTGATCCAGAACACTGCGGATGCGGTTGCACTGGATCTCAACCTCGTCGTCCTGCCAGCGCTGGTCGTTGCGCTGGGCGATGGCGTTCACCGCCTCTTCCACCTCCAGGAACTGCTGCTGCATCTTGTGGAAGCGCTTGATGATGCCGGTTTTGTCCTCCAGCTCGGTGAGGATGGCCTCGGCCCGGACGATCACGTCCCGAACGCCCTGGCGGGTGATGCCGTAGTTCTCGGCGATCTCAGCCAGAGAGAGGTCCTCATTGTAGTAGAGGTCATAGAATTCCTTCTGTCGGTCGGTGAGCATATCTCCATAAAAATCATAGAGCAGAGCCATGCGGTAGGCCTGGTTCTTCATGGTACACCCTCCTTCAGTAAGTCGTTCTGTAAAGGAAGTAAAGTTTCAAAGCTTTACAACAGAGGTGATGATACACGATTTTCCTCCGTTTGTCAAGGGGGAAAGCGCGCTTTATTTTTCTTTTTCTTCGGCGGCATACCACAGGGGCCAGCCCAGCAGCACCGCGCCTCCCAGCAGGTTGCCGATGGTGACCCACAGCAGGTTCCAGCACATGGCGGCCCAGTCTGCCGTATGGGTGTACAGAGCGTAAAGGGCAAAGTAAGCCATATTGGCGATGGAGTGTTCCAGACCGGTGAGGACGAAGGTGGTGATGGCCAGGGCGATGACCAGGGCCTTACCCGTCTCGCTCTGGAGGCGGAAGCCGGCGAACACCCCGATGCACACCAGGAAATTGCACAGCACGCCCCGGAGCAGCAGCACATACCAGGGCAGAGACAGTTTGCCGGGCACGATGACGGCCAGATAGGCCCCCAGCAGGTCGGCGCTGGCCCCGGAGCCCACCAGCACCAGGCAGAGCACCAGAATGCCTGCCAGGTTGCCCAGACAAGATATGATCCAGACCCGCAGAGCTCCGGCGGGGGAGACCTGATTTTCATAGAGGGAGACCCCCATCACCAGGTTGCAGCCGGTAAAAAGCTCGCCGCCCAGCAGAACGATCAGGGTAAGGGCTGCCGAGAAGGTGACGGCGCCCAGCAGCTTGGCCACAGGCAGGGCTCCGCTGTAAAACCAGGCGGAGCACAGGCAGGACAGCAGGGCCCCCACAAAAATAAAGGCCCCGGCCAGGGCGGCCCGGGTCAGATAGCGCAGAGGCGCCTTGCGGGCCAGAGCCAGCTTGCCGGCGCCTGCCTGAGCGATTTGTTCCACAACAGCACGGTTCATGGGCAGATTCCTCCACAGGGACAAATTATTTTCAATATTGTACCGGAGATTCTGGTTTCGCACAAGAGGGCGGCCCACATTTTGTATAATTCCACCACACCGGCAAACACTAACCTTACATCAGATAAGGAGGTACTATCAGTGAAAACCCGCATCCTGATTGCCGCAGCGCTGACGGCCGCCCTGCTCACCGCGGCCCTGCCTGCCTCGGCGCTCTTTCTGGACCAGGAGGAGACCAGCCCCACGGTGCTGGACGTGGTGAAGAACGGTATGGCCACCGAGACCATCGCCTTCCAGTCCTCAGACTTTGTGGTGGAGGGGGAGGGCGCTCTGGACGCCATTGTCATTACCCAGCTGCCCCAGGAAGGTGTACTCACCCTGGGAGGCCAGATGGTGGGAGAGGGGGATGTGATCGCCATGACCGCCGTGGACGGCCTGCGCTTCACTCCCTCTGTCACCCCCACCGCTCTGGAGACCAGCTTTACCTTCCAACCTCTCTTTGCCGGCGGTGAGCCCGGACAGGAGGTTGGGGTGGAGGTCCATCTGCTGACCGAGGCCAACGGCGCCCCAGTGGCGGAGAATCTGGAACTGTCCACCTATAAAAATGTGGCGGTCACCGACCGCTTTTCCGCCGTGGACCCGGAGGGCGACCTGCTGACCTACCGGCTGGTGAAGAAGCCGGCCCGGGGTTCGGTAACCATCGGGGAGGACGGCCAGTTCGTCTATACCCCCTATGAGAACAAGACCGGCAAGGACTCCTTCACCTATATTGCCATGGACACGGTGGGCAACGCCTCCGACCCGGCTACAGTCAAAGTAAAGATCGAAAAGCCGGACACCAAGGTGACCTACGCCGATCTCAGCGGCCACCCTGCCCATAAGGCGGCCATTCGTCTGGCGGAGGAGGGGGTCTTTGTTGGCGAGTGCATGGGAGGGGAATACTTCTTCCAGCCTGACGCCGCCGTCACCCGCAGCGAGTTTGTGGCCATGGCTATGAATGCCGCCGGGGTGGAGTCCCTGGAGGGGGTGTCCCGCACCGGCTTCGCCGACGACGAGAGCATTCCCACCTGGGCCAAGCCCTATGTGTCCTCCGCCCTGAAGTGCGGTCTGGTCCAGGGCACCACCGATGATGAGGGCCGGGTGGTGTTCCGGGCCGATGATTCCATCACCACCGCCGAGGCGGCGGTGCTGCTGGACCGGGTGCTGTCCGTCACCGACGTGGACGCCCAGACCTTTGCCGCCGACGCTCCCGCCTGGGCGGCCCAGTCGGCGGCCAACCTGTCCACCTGCGGGGTGCTGCCGGCGGAGGCCGGCCTCACGGAGACCCTGACCCGTGGAGAGGCGGCACAGCTGCTGTGCGCTGCCCTGGATCTGCTGGACAGCCGGGACACCGGCTGGTTTTAAGGGGAATATGAGAAAAACGGCCGCCATCGGCGGCCGTTTCCCTTTATGCACGGGGACGCAATTTATACCATATCATAAAAAGAAGTAACCCGGCAAGGCAGATCCCGCCGCCCAGCCAGAAGGACCAGTCCAGATTGATTTCCGCCAGAGCGCCAAAAGCCAGGTTGGTACCAACTCCCACCCCATCTATGATCATGGCCTGGACACTGAGGGCGGTAGCCCGGTGGGGTGTGGTCACCTGCTTGTTTTGCAGCTCCATCAGGAAGGGCTGGCACAGGGTATTGCACAGCCGCAGAGTGAGAATGGCACAGATGGAGGGGAGAGGGGCAGTGGTCAGAGCCAGGGCGATACAGGCCAGTACCCCGCCGCCATAGAGCAGCACCGCCGTTCCCACGGTGCCTGTCCGGCGGGTGAGTCGGGCGGACCAGATTCCCGCCATGCCCAGTACCGTGGCGACAATATAGAGGACACCAATGGCCCAATCGGGCAGGCCGGCGCGGGCATACTGAAGCTGATTTAAAAAGGTGGTGATGGTCTGGTGGGCCTCGGAGAGGAGGGCCGCCGACAGGAGAAAGAGGAGCAGACGTCGATTGGTCAGGGTCTGGCGCAGGATATCCAGGGTCAGCCGGGGAGAGAAGGGCGCGGGTGCCTTTACCTCGGTGAGTCCTAAGGCGCACAGGGCGGCGGCACCATAGCTGAGGACAGTGAGGCCCCCCGCCAGGGCGTAGTTGTCTCCGACAAACAGGGAGAAGGTGAGGGCGGCGATGAGCAATCCGGCGGTCTGGAGGCTGTTGTACCACCCAAAGATCTGCTGGCTATCCTGCCCGCCTCTGGAGAGGTAGAGAATGCTGGTGTCCACCCCGGACATCCCGGCTACCACCACGCTGAGCATGACCCGCTCCAGCAGGAAGCCGCCGAAGCCGTCTGCCTGCCAGAACACGATTTTGGACAGGAAATAGAGAAAACAGCACCCGATCATGGTGCGTTTGTACCCCAGCCGGTCGGCCAGGATCCCCCAGGGCACCTCCAGCAGGATGCACAGCGCCAGGGAGAGGCTCTCAATGAGGGTGATCTGGGCGATGGACACGCCCTGCGCTTCTCGGTAGAGGGTGGCCACAGGGCCGTAAAAGACCATGCCCTGCAAGAGGGCGATGGCGTACATACACCTTAAATTTCGTTTCATGAAAAAGATCCAATCCTTCCTGAATTTCTGCATCAAAACAAGGCGCTGGATCACAGCGCCGGGATGTTAGGATGCACCTCAGGTGGGATTGGACCGATACAGCATAGTTGCTTCACTCCATGAAAGGAAGTTCTGGGTTCAATGTAGCAGAATGGCGGAGGAATGTCAAGCGGTAGGGTGTGACCACCGGAAAAAGAAAGATTTCATGCACAGATAGTCGAAAGGTAGTTGAGTATAGAGGTAAAGCGTGCTATAATATACCATTAGCGCGTATCATATTGTATCAAACTGGCAACTGAGGTGTATTATGAAGATCGTAGTTTTGGCCGGGGGTCTGTCCCCGGAGCGGAACGTGTCCCTTTCCACCGGCACCATGGTGACCGAGGCCCTGCGGGCTCTGGGCCATCGGGCGGGACTCATCGATATGTTTTTCGGCCTGGAGCAGGGCCGTGCAGACGAGTCTTTCTTTGATGCGCCGGTGCCCGAATCCTTTAAAAAGATCAGCCGGGAGGCCCCTGACCTGGAGCAGATCAAGGCCAGCCGTCCCGGCGACAGCAAGAGCGTGTTTGGCCCCGGTGTGCTGGAGCTGTGCCAGATGGCCGATCTGGTGTTCCTGGCCCTCCACGGTACCTGCGGCGAGGATGGCAAGGTCCAGGCCGCCTTTGACCTGATGGGCATCCCCTACACCGGGGCGGGCTACCTGTCCAGCGCCATCGCCATGGACAAGGACCTGACCAAGCGGATGGTGGCTGACGTGGTGAATACCCCCGGCTGGAAGACCGTGGAGTACAAGGCGGAGGATATTGAGGGCCTGGTCAAGACCGCCCGGCTGCCTCTGGTGGTAAAGCCGGTAGCCAGCGGGTCCTCCATCGGTGTGTCCATCGCCTATACCGCCGACGAGCTGCGCAAATCCCTCACCAACGGCCTGACCCTGGGAGGCCGCACCGTGCTGGAGGAGTATGTGAAGGGTCGTGAGATCCAGGTGGGCATTCTGGACGGCAAGGCCCTGCCCTCCATCGAGATCATCCCCAAGGAGGGCTTCTACGACTACGCCAACAAGTATCAGCCCGGCGCGGCGCTGGAGGTGTGCCCCTCGGAGATTCCGGCGGAGTGGGAGGAGAAGCTCCGCGCTGCTGCCCTGCGGGTGTATGAGATCCTGGGCCTGTCCGTCTATTCCCGGGCCGACTTCATCGTTACCAGCGACGGTGAGCCCTGGTTCCTGGAGATCAACACCCTGCCCGGCATGACCCCCACCAGCCTGCTGCCCCAGGAGGCCGCCGCGGTGGGTATCGATTACAACAGCCTGTGCCAGCGCATTGTGGAGGCCTCCCTGGAGGCCAGAAAACAGGGCCGGTAAACCGACATCCGGAACGAGAGAGATCAAAGGAGACAACAACATGGAGCCGATGACCATACGAGAGATCATGGAAGCGGTAGGCGGCAGCCTGCTGGGTGAGTTCGGAGATCTGAACCGGGCGGTGAGCCGGGTGGAGACCGACAGCCGTACCATCCATCCCGGTTCTCTGTTCATCCCCCTGGTGGGAGAGCGTTTTGACGGTCATGCCTACATCAACGCCGCTCTGGAGGGGGGCGCCGCCGGGTGTTTCACCCAGCGGGAGCGGGACAGCTACCTGCCCGGCAAGTTCTATATTAAGGTAAAGTCCACCCACCGGGCCCTCCGGGATCTGGCCAAGTATTACAAGCAGAAATTCGCCATCCCCGTGGTAGCCATCACAGGCTCGGTGGGCAAGACTACCACCAAGGACATGGTGGCGGCGGTACTGGGGGAAAAGTACAACGTCCTCAAAACCGAGGGTAACCTGAACAACGACATCGGAGTCCCCATGACCCTGCTGCGGCTCAAGCCGGAGCACCAGATCGCCGTACTGGAGCTGGGCATGAACCACGCCGGAGAGATCGACTATCTCTCCGCCATTGTGGAGCCCGACATGATCCTCATGACCAACATCGGCGACTCCCACATCGAGCATTTCGGCTCCCGGGAGAAGATCCTGGAGGCCAAGAGTGAGATCTTCCACTACGCCAAGCCCCACGCGCCTGCCGTCATCAACGGCGACGACCCGCTGCTGAACACCCTGCCCGGCAAGCTGGACCACCCCTTTATCCGGGTGGGCTCCGCCCAGGGGCTGGACTACCGGGCAGTGGATCTGGCCAGCGACGGCAAGAGCCGGATCAGCTGTAAGGTGGAAACGCCTGACGGTGATTTCCCGGTGGAGATCCCGGCTCTGGGTGACCATATGATTTATCCTACCCTGATGGCGGCGGCGGTAGGCCAGCACTTCGGCCTGACCGCTCAGGAGATCGCCGACGGGGTGCTCCACTTCGCCCCCACCAAGATGCGGATGAACATCCTCACCCGTGGGGATGATATCACCATCCTCAACGACACTTACAACGCCAATCCCCAGTCCATGCGGGCGGCGGTGGAGGTGCTCTCCAACGCCAAGGGGGAGTACAAGGTTGCGGTGCTGGGCGATATGTTTGAGCTGGGCCCCCTGGCTCCCGCCCTCCATGCCGGCATCGGCGAGTACCTGGCCAAGGCGGGCATCCACTGTCTTGTGGCGGTGGGTGAGCTGTCCAAGCATATTTACGATGCCGCCAAGGCGGCAGGTGTGCCGGTGTGCTGGCACTGCGCCGACAAGGCAGAGGCCAAGCCGGTACTGGACAGCGTGGTGCGCCCCCACGCCACCATCCTGGTGAAGGCCTCCCGGGGCATGGCCCTGGAGGAGCTGGTGGAGTACCTGCTGACCATCACCAAAGAGGCGTAATGGCGAAAAAAAGACCTTCCCCCCACCGGGGGAAGGTCCTGATGCTATCTGTGTTATCCAAACAGCTTCTGCAGATTCTCCTTGAAGGGCGGATAGATGACGCCCTTCTCGGTGATGATGCCGGTGACCAGGCTGTGTGGGGTCACGTCAAAGGCGGGGTTGTAAACCTCCACCGTGGCCGGCGCGGTCTGGACTCCGTACAGGGTACGCACCTCGTTCTTGTCCCGCTCCTCGATGGGGATACGGTCGCCATCCGGGATCGTCAGATCGATGGTGGAGCAGGGGAGGGCCACATAGAAGGGAACCCCGTGATGATGGGCGTTCACCGCTACCGAGTAGGTGCCGATCTTGTTGGCGAAGTCTCCGTTGGCCGCCATCCGGTCGCAGCCCACCACCACCATGTCGATCTTGCCCTTGGCCATCAGGCTGGCAGCCATGTTGTCGGCAATGAGGGTGGCGGGGATATGGTCGGTGACCAGCTCGTAGGCGGTGAGCCGGGCGCCCTGGAGCAGGGGACGGGTCTCATCTGCGTAAACCATATCCACTTTACCCTGCTCGTGGGCGGCCCGGATGACTCCAAGAGCGGTACCGTAGCCGCCGGTGGCCAGGGCTCCGGCGTTGCAGTGGGTAAGGATGTGGGCGTGATCAGGCACCACAGAAGCGCCGTAAAGGCCCATGGCCTTACACATAGCCACATCTTCCTGATGGATGGTAATGGCTTCCGCAATCAGGGTTTCCGGATCGCCGCCGCAGGCTTCGGCTTTGCGGGCCATCCGGTCCAGGGCCCAGAACAGATTGACCGCCGTGGGACGGCTGGCGGCCAGGACGGCCTTGGCCTCGGTCAGGTCCTCCCCGGCCAGAGCGGCCAGGCAATAGGCGTAGGCGGCGGTGATGCCGATGGCGGGGGCTCCCCGCACCACCATGGTGCGGATGGCGTCGGCCACCGGCCGGTAATCGGTGTAGGGGAGCCAGGTCTCTTCCACCGGAAGCTTTGTCTGATCAAGTAAGTAAAGGGTATTTCCTTCCCAACGGATCGCGTCCATAGAGAACTCCTCCTTGTGATGCGGCCCCGGCGGACCGGGGCGTTTTGTTCCAACCGATTGTACCACACACACCATTTGGAGGCAAGCAATGATCGATATCTCCGTCTCGAACCTGTCCAAAGAATTCGAGGTAGGCAAAAAAATATTGGACGGCCTCACCTTCCAGATCGACCAGGGGGAACGGGTGGGTTTGCTGGGCAAAAACGGCGCCGGCAAGACCACCCTGTTCAAGATCCTCACTGGCGAACTGGACTGGGACGATGGCGAGGTCCACATCGCCCCCGGCAAGGGGGTGGGGCTCATCTCCCAGATCCCCGTCTATCCGCCGGAGTACACGGTGGAGGATGTGCTCCAGACCGCCTTCGGGCGGATCCGGGCCATGGAGCGGGAGATGGCGGAACTGACTGAGCGCATGGGCCGGGACAGCGACCCGGCTCTGCTGCGGCGGTACGATGCCCTCACTGCCGCCTTTGAGGCGGGGGGCGGCTACGATACCATCACCTCCCTGAATAAGGTGTGCAATGGCCTGGAAATTTCCCAGGATATGCGCAGTCAGCTCTTTTCCTCCCTGTCCGGCGGCGAAAAAACCCGGGTCAACCTGGCGCGGCTCATTCTGGAGGACACCGATATCCTGCTGCTGGACGAGCCCACCAACCATCTGGACCTGCGGGCCACGGAGTGGCTGGAGGAATATCTGGACAAGTATAAAGGTACTGTCCTTGCCATCTCCCATGACCGCTGGTTTCTGGACCGGGTGGTCAAGCGGGTCATTGAGATCCAGGACGGCAAGGCGGAGTTCTACGAAGGCAACTACTCCTTCTATGTGGTGGAGAAAGAGCACCGCTATCAGGAGCAGCTGAAGCGGTACGAGAAGGAGCAGGCCAAGATTGAGCAGCTGGAGAAGGCCGCCCAGCAGCTGCGGATCTGGGCCTACTCGGGCAACGACAAGATCTTTAAGCGGGCCCAGTCCATGGAGAAACGGATTGAGCGCCTGCGTACCACCGACAAGCCCGCCAAGGAGCGCCGCCTGGACATGAAGTTCGGAGAGCGGGAGTTCCGCGGGGACGAGGTGCTTACCATCAAGGAACTGAAAAAGTCCTTTGACGGGCGCACCCTCTTCGACCATGTCAATCTGGAGGTGGTGGGCGGCGAGCGCATCGCCCTGCTGGGGGACAACGGCACCGGCAAATCCACCCTGCTGAAGATTCTGCTGAAGGAGGAGGAGCCCGACTCCGGAAAGCTAAAGATGGGGCCAACTGTAAAGATGGGTTACCTGCCCCAGATCATCCATTTCTCCCACCCGGAGCGCAACCTGGTGGATACCATGATTTACGATCAGGACTGCTCCACCCAGACCGCCCGCAACCGGCTGGCTGCCTTTAATTTCCGGGGAGAGGACGTATTCAAGCCGGTGTCCGCCCTGTCCGGCGGCGAACAGAGCCGCCTGCGGCTGTGTATGCTGATGGATGAGCAGATCAATCTGCTTATCTTGGACGAGCCCACCAACCATCTGGACATCGCCAGCCGGGAGTGGATTGAGGAGGCGGTGGCAGACTACGAGGGCAACCTGCTCTTCGTATCCCATGACCGCTACTTCATTAAGCAGTTTGCCACCCGCATCTGGATGCTGGAGGACGGGCACATCACCGACTTCCGGGGCACCTTTGAGGAGTTCCGGGCCGCCCGGGAGCGGGCCAAGGCCCAGGCTGCCGCCCCGGTGAAGGCGGAGCCGGAGAAGCCCAAGAAGGAGAAGCCCAAGCGCCCCGGCGGCACCAAGGAGCTGGAGAAGCAGGTGGCCGCGGCGGAGCGGGCGGTAGCCAAGGCGGAGGAGCGGCAGTATGAGCTGTCTCTGAAAGCCGAGGAGGTGGCATCCAACTACCTGGAGCTCCAGAAGGTGTATGAGGAGCAGAAGGCGCTGGAGGACGAGATCGCCACCCTGTACACCAAGTGGGAGACCCTGGCCGCGGAATTGGAAGAGGCCAGAGGATGAGACGAAAGAAACAGTATTACCGCCCCTACGGAGGGCGCAGAAAGCCGGTATGGCTGCTGGCTCTGCTGGCGGCGGTGCTGGCCGCTCTGCTGAGTTTTGCGGTGCTGCTGGGCGTGGTGTTGTCGGGCGCCCACGACAGTATCACCGGCGAACCCAAGGTGATGGTGATCCTGGGCTGCAAGGTGGAGTCCTGGGGGCCGTCCATCCTGCTCCAGGACCGGCTGGACAAAGCTCTGGACTACCTGGAGGATCACCCGGACCTGACCATCGTGGCCTCAGGCGGGCAGGGCCCCGACGAACACCAGAGCGAGGCCCAGTGTATGTACGACTATCTGACCGACCACGGGGTGGATGGAAACCAGATCCTGCTGGAGGACCAGTCCCACAACACCTGGGAAAACATCCGCTTTACACAGGCGCTGCTGGAGCAGGAGGGGATTGATACCAGCCAGATGCTGGTGGTGTCCAACGGCTTCCACCTGACCCGGGTGCGGATGCTGTGGGACAGGGCATGGGAGGGTGATTACACCCTGTCCACCCTGGCGGCCCCCAGCTCTCACATTCCATCCCGGCTGAAGATGTACATCCGGGAGCCGTTGGCTCTGGTCAAGTCCTATTTCTTTGACAGGTGATATGATTTGGATATGCAGCAAAAACTAAGCGCCCTGGACCTGCGTTTTGCCAGTATCGAGGCCCAGCTGGGGGCAGGGGAGACCTATAACGACCCGGTCCTGGTGGCCAAGCTCAACAAGGAGCAGCGGGAACTGGAGCCGGTGGTCACTGCCTGGCGGGCCTATACCCGCCGTCAGCAGGACCTGAAGGACGCGGAGGAGCTGATGGGCGATCCCGACATGAAGGAGCTGGCCCAGGAGGAGTATCAGCAGGCCAAGGAGGACATCGCACGGCTGGAGGATGAGATCCGCATCCTGCTGCTGCCCCGGGACCCCAACGACGGCAAAAACGTCATCGTGGAGATCCGGGCCGGGGTAGGCGGTGAGGAGGCGGCCCTGTTTGCCCACTCCCTGTTCCGGATGTACTCCATGTACGCCGACGCCCGCCGTTGGAAGGTGGAGGTAGACTCGGTGAATGAAACCGAGCTGGGCGGCGTCAAGGAAATCTGCTTTACCATTGAGGGAGACGGGGCCTACTCCCGCCTGAAATTTGAAAGCGGAGTACACCGGGTCCAGCGGGTGCCCGAGACCGAGTCGGGCGGGCGCATCCATACCTCCACTGCCACCGTGGCGGTGCTGCCCGAGGTGGACGAGGTGGACTTTGAGCTCAACCCCGCCGACATTGAGATGCAGGTGTTCCGCTCCTCCGGCGCGGGTGGACAGCACGTCAACAAGACCTCCTCCGCTGTGCGGCTCATCCACAAGCCAACCGGCACGGTGGTGGAGTGCCAGCAGGAGCGCAGCCAGTTTCAGAACCGGGACAAGGCCATGCAGATCCTGCGCTCCCGGCTGTACGAGGAGAAGGTACGGGAGCAGGAGGAGTCCCTGACGGCGGAGCGCCGCAGCCAGGTGGGCACCGGAATGCGGAACGAGCGCATCCGCACCTACAATTTCCCTCAGGGACGGCTCACCGATCACCGCATTGGCCTGACCCTGTATAAGCTGGAGAATGTGATGAACGGCGACCTGGACGAGATCATCGATGGACTGGTTACCGCTGACCAGGCCGAGCGGCTCAAACACAGCCAGGAGGAATAAACGGGAGGCATCCCGGAATCCTAGAAAAGGAGCACTGACCATGGAACTGATCATTCATTTCAATACCCTGCCGGAGGGGCTGACCCTGGATCTGGTACGGGACGATCTGGCGAACCTGCTGGAGGACGACGGCTGGCTCACCGGCTCGGGCGCCGACTATCTGGAGCTGGAGCTGGAGGACGAGAAGGTCAACCCCAAATACGGCATTCTCACCGTGAAGGGCTATCTGCAAAAGGCCAAATTCGCCCCCGATACCACCATTGAACTGGCGGGCACGCCGGTGGGCATCTACGAATAACAAAGACCTGCTAAGTTTTGTCAAGAGTAAAAATCAAAAGTTTTAAGTGAGTGAAAAAGGCCGCACCGAACCAGGCCGCTTCGCATCTCAGAAATGAAACGGCGGCCAGCCAATGGCTTTATGGCGAAGATCAGGCGGTGTGTTCCAATGACTCCAAATAGGCTTTTACAGTGGCGTAGTAGATCCGCAGAAACTTGTTGGCGGAAGCCATCATGTAGACGCGGTAGGGTTTGCCCTCGGCGCGTTTCCTGTCCATGAACCGGTAGACCGGTTCATCCAGCGGTGCGGTCTGCAAATAGACGCTCATAACAAGAAAGAGTGTCCGCCGTAAAGACGATGCACCAATTTTGCTCATGGATTTGTGCCTGCCGGTCACATCGCCGGAATCATTTGGCGGAGCATCCAGTCCAGCGTAGGCCACGAGCGCTTTCTTGGAATAAAAGCGGCGCACATCCCCGATTTCAGCTATGAGCTGCGGCCCCAGAGTCGGACCTACGCCGAACAGATCCATGACAACGGGATATTCCGGCAGCTGGGAAGCCAATGATTGCATTTCGTGTTTGAGAGCCGCAAGCGCGGTAGAAGTCGCTCTGAGCTGCGCAACCGCCTGTTCCACGAGCAACTTCGTTGTTTCAGATTTCGGCATGACGCCAATATGTCCGCTGGCTTCGGCGTAAATTGTGTGCGCCTTTGCTTCCCTGAAGTTGTAGCCGTGCTTCCTGCACCAACGCAGATATTTGCTTGTGAAAGCCCTTTCGGATTTCTCGCTGACGCAGCGGCAATGCCAGAATTCAGCCACAAAATCCACCCACTTTTCACTCCCATCCCCACGGATCGGGCTTGAAAACAGACGGTTGGCGTTTGGAAACACCGTATCCAGCAGCGAGATCAAATTGTTCTTCAGAACCGTCTGCACCTTGGAATACTGCCGGTACTGGCGGTAGCAGTTCTTCAGCAGCAGCCGGGTATCTTCCTCTGGGATATATCTCGGCAAAGTAAGCCAGCGGTCAAGGCCATAGTTAGCCAGTTTGACAGCATCCTTCCTATCGGTTTTGACACGCCGTAATTCGTTGTTCCCGTAGTCATGCACCAGCTTTGCATTGACAACGGAAACATATAGTCCCGCGTCGTGGAGCAGCTTTGCCACCGACGCATGATAATTTCCTGTGGCCTCCATGACCACGCGAGTCTCACCGTCCAGGCTTTTGAGCTGCTTTGCCAGCTTGCTCAGTTCACTGCCGGTGTGACGGACTTCAAAGGGTGAGATGACGACCTCTCCAAAGGGACGCATGACGGCAATTGTGCTCCTGCCTTTGGAAATGTCGATACCTACAGAGTTCATTTGCATTCCTCCAACACGAATTTGCAACCGGAATCCATCTTTTTCTCATTGCCGATTCAATCTATTGGGTGACGCGAACTCCAAGGCTCAACCTGCTCAAATCGAACGCTGCAATAAGGGGATGGCTGACAGTCTTTGTTACGGACATAGAAGCCCAAGGAGGCATTGGTCAGCCAGTTGCTCCCCTTATTGTAGCTTAGGCATGAGATGGAAAGAAAGCCGGACTGGCTGCCCGGCTTTCCTGTCCAAATTTATTGTAATAGGAGACTTGGGTATGAAAAAGGCCATTGGCATCCTGCACATCCTGTCCGGCGCCGCCCTGCTGGCGGCAGGTATCCTGACGGTGGTACAGAGGGACCGCCGTCGCCGCCGCCGTCATCGGTTTTGAGAAAGCGGTGAGGAAGGATGCATACCCTGCGTTTGAACGATAAGCAGATCGGGGAGGCGGCGGACATCCTCCGCCGTGGCGGTCTGCTGGGCATCCCCACCGAGACAGTGTATGGCCTGGGGGCCAATGGCCTGAACAGCGAGGCGGTAGGCCACATCTTTGCGGCCAAGGGCCGCCCCCAGGACAACCCGCTGATTCTTCATATCCCCACCGCCGACTGGCTGGAGCGCTACTGCGAGGACATCCCGGAGGCGGCCTATGCCCTGGCCGACAAATTCTGGCCCGGTCCTATGACCATGATCCTCAAGCACAAGCCCATTGTGCCTGCCGCTGTTACCGCCGGACTGGACACAGTGGGGATGCGCTGCCCGGCCCATCCGGTGTGCCGGGCTATCATCGCTGCCGCGGATGTGCCGGTAGCTGCTCCGTCGGGCAACACTTCCGGCCGGCCCAGCCCCACCAATATGGCGGATATGCTGGAGGATATGGACGGCAAGATCGACGGCATTGTGGACGGCGGCCCCTGCTCCGTGGGGGTGGAGTCCACCATCATTGACCTGACCGAGCAGCCGCCCAGGCTGCTGCGTCCCGGCGGCATCACCCTGGAGCAGCTGAAGAGTGTACTGGGCGAGGTGGCGGTGGACCCGGCAGTGACCCGGCTCATGGGTGCCGGGGAACAGCCTAAGGCTCCCGGCATGAAGTACCGCCACTACGCACCCAAGGCGCCGGTGACGGTGGTTCAGGGCGCGCCTGAGACGGCGGCCCGATACATCCAGACCCATATGGCCCCCGGCGACGGGGTGATCTGCTTTGACGAGTATACCCATCTGTTTGAGGGCCACCCCCTGGAGCAGCTGGGCCCCAGCACCGACGTGCCCGAGCAGGCCAGACGGGTGTTTGACGCCCTGCGTTGGTTTGACGGCACCAACGTGACACACATCTGGGCCCAGTGCCCCGACGCCACCGGCATCGGTCTGGCAGTAGCCAACCGGCTCAACAAGGCGGCCGGATTCCATATCATCCGGGCCGATCAGCCCGATTAACGAAGATGGCCGTGTTTTCACGGCCATCTTTTTTCAAAGTGTTGAAAGGATTCCGTCCTTTGGTTCGTATTCAGGGTGAAACCAAATAAAGTAAGGAGGAATTCACATAAAGAAAATCCTAATGGGTACCGCCATTGCCGCTCTGGTGCTGACGGTGGGAGGGACCAGCGCCTTTGCCGCCGGGGGGCGAAATTACGTGGACGCCAACGGCGACGGGATCTGTGACAACCGGGGGAACTATTGCCGGTTTGTAGATACCGACGGCGATGGGGTGTGTGACTACCATGGTACAAGCTGCCGGTATGGCGGTGGGTACAGTGGACACGGCTGCCACGGCGGCGGCCATCACGGCTGGTAACAGGTCCGGCTGAGCCGGAGGGGAGGTGAGGGTGTCTATGCGAAGTGAAGAGGAGACCAATCAGGCCGTGGAGCGGTATGGGGATACCGTCCGGCGGCTGTGCATGATCCATCTGAAGAATGAGGCGGACACCCAGGACATCTTCCAGACGGTGTTTTTAAAGTATCTGCTCCATGACAAGCCCTTTGAAAGCGGCGAGCATGAGAAGGCCTGGTTCATCCGGGTGACCCTCAATGCCTGCAAGGACCTGCTCCGCAGCTTTTTCCGCAGAAATACCGTGCCTCTGGAGGAATTGACCGGCCAGGCCGACCAGCTTACCGGCCAGGGGCAGGAGGTGCTGGCCGCCGTGCTGGCGTTGCCCCAGAAGGAGCGGCAGGTGGTATACCTCCACTACTACGAGGGCTATACCGCCCCGGAGCTGAGCCGCCTGCTGGGTAAGAACGTGAACACCATCTACACCACTCTGGCCCGGGCCAGGGCGCACCTGAAGGAAACGCTGGGGGGTGAGGACCATGGATGAGCAGATCCGGGAGGCCTTTGGGCAGCTTCACGCCGGAGAAGCCATGAAGGAAAATACCCGGGCCGCCCTGGACCGGGCGCGGAGCCGCCGCCACCGGCCTGTGGGCTACCTGGCCGCGGCGGCGGCCTGCCTGGTGTTGCTGCTGGTGGGACTGGGTGGATACCGTTACTACTTTATACCAACCACCTATCTCAGCGTGGACATCAATCCATCCCTGGAACTGGGGATCAACAGGTTTGATAGGGTAGTGACCGTCCGCGCCTGGAATGAGGACGGTCAGGAGCTGGCCGACAGCCTGGACCTGAGATTGATGGACTACCAGGAGGCCCTGGAACAGCTGGTAGCCAGTGAGAGCATTGCTGACCGGCTGGCTGCAGGTGAGCTGTTGTCCATCACCGTGGCGGGGGAGGACGAGGTCCAGTGCAGCCGGCTGCTGGCGGGGGCGGAGGACTGTACTGCCGGGCAGGAGAATGTCCAGTGCCATCATGGGGATGCGGAAGCGCTGGAGGAGGCCCACCACGCCGGGCTGTCCCTGGGCAAGTACCAGGCGTTTCTGGAACTTCAGGCCCTGGACCCCACTGTGACGGCGGAGGATGTGGCGGGGCTGACCATGCGGCAGATCCGGGACTGGATTGGATCGCTGGAGCAGGGAAACATTGTAGAGAGTGCCCCGACGGGGAACGGCCACGGCCATCACCACGGCTGGTCCGAGCATGAATAGCGATAAAATCGGGACGGCGAATAAAGCTTCGCCGTCCCGATTTTTCGGCTTTGGAAAAAATCGTTTTCCAAAGGGGCGGAACTTGTGGTATACTAATTAGGCTGCGGATGTGGAGAAGCCGCCACAATTTACAAATCGCTCACACACCCCTTGTGCAGTGTGGTATAATAAGCGCAAAAGCCGCAGATATGCGGCTGTGCATTTCATGCACCTGCTCTTTGCGCAGCAAAGGGCAGGTTGCGCTTGTTACACCATGACTGAGCCGGCAGAGCCGGCTTTCGCCGGATATCCGGCGGGCAAGCGGTGAAGCCGCTTGCTGTCATGGTATACTAACTGCTGGAGGCGAAGGACATGAAACGCATCGGCATCACCGGCCCCACCGGGGCGGGTAAGACCACCGCCCTCAACGTATTGACCGAACTGGGGGCCCATATCATTGACGCCGATCAGGTGTATCATGACCTGCTGGCCCACAGCACTCCCATGGGGGACGCCCTGACGGCCCGTTTCGGTTCTGCTATCCTGGATGAGACGGGACAGGTGGACCGGAAGGCCCTGGGCAGTGTGGTCTTTGCCGATCCCACCGCTTTGGCCGACCTTAATGACATTACCCATCGATTTATCATCGAAGAGATCGACCGGCAGGCCGCCCAGGCAGAGACGGACGGACGGTCGGCGGTAGCCATCGATGCCATCGCCCTCATCGAAAGCGGCGTAGGGGAGACCTGCGACGCGGTGGTGGGTATTCTGGCTCCCAGGGAGATCCGTATCCGCCGCATCATGGCCCGGGAGGGGATCCCGGAGGACTACGCTCGCAAGCGGGTGGAGGCCCAGCAGGGGGACGGTTTTTTCCGGGCCCACTGTACCCACATTCTGGAGAACCAGGGCACGGCGGAGGAATTTGGCCGAAAAGCCCTGGCTCTGTTTCAAACGCTGATCCCATAAGTTTTCTATATAGGAGGAATCTCACATGGAAGAGAAACAAAAGACCCCCGGTGAGCTGCGGCGGGAGGCCCTGCTCTATCAGCCCAAGAACGGCTATGACCGCCTGAATCCTGCGGAGGAGGCGGATCTGAACGCATATTGCGAGGACTACAAGAAGTTCCTGGACGCCGGCAAGACCGAGCGGGAGTGCGTGGACGAGACCGTCCGCCTGGCCCAGCAGCACGGCTTCAAGCCCTTTGTCCGGGGTATGGCCCTCAATCCCGGCGACAAGCTGTATCGGGTGAACCGGGGCAAGGCCATCATGCTGGCCGTTATCGGTACCAAGCCCCTCAGCGAGGGCGTCAACATCGGCGCCGCCCACATCGACTCCCCCCGGCTGGACCTGAAGCCCAACCCCCTCTACGAGGATTCCGAGCTGGCCTTCTTCAAGACCCACTACTACGGCGGCATCCGCAAGTATCAGTGGGTGACCATTCCCCTGGAGCTTCACGGCGTCATCGCCCTGAAGGACGGCTCCACCGTGAAGGTGGCCATCGGCGCCGGCGCGGACGAGCCCCGCTTCACCATCGACGATCTGCTGCCCCACCTGGGGTCCGAGCAGTCCAAGAAGCCCCTGGGTGAGGCCATCCCCGGCGAGAGCCTGAACCTGCTCATCGGCAGCCGTCCCTTCAAGGACGACGAGGGCTCTGACCGGGTGAAGCTGGCTGTTCTGGACCTGCTCAACCAGAAGTACGGTATTACCGAGGAGGACTTTATCTCTGCCGAGCTGTCCGCCGTGCCCGCCTTCCAGGCCATGGACATCGGCTTTGACCGCTCCCTCATCGGCGCCTACGGCCACGACGACCGGGTGTGCGGCTTCGCCGCTCTGGCTGCCCTGTTTACCCTGGGCACCCCGGCCCGCACCGCCGTGTGTATGCTGGCCGACAAGGAGGAGATCGGCTCCGAGGGCGTGTCCGGTATGCGTTCCGCCGCCTTCGATACCTTTATGAGCGACCTGTGCGACGCCCAGCGGGTGACCCTGAAGGCCTGCTATGAGAAGTCCTTCTGCCTGTCCGCCGACGTGACCGCCGCCTTCGACCCCAACTTTGCCGACGTGTACGAGAAGCGCAACAGCGCCAAGGTCAACTACGGCATGGGCCTGTGCAAGTACACCGGCGCCCGGGGCAAGTCTGGCGCCTCCGATGCCTCCGCCGAGCTGGTGGCCTACACCCGCCGGGTGCTGGACGCCGCCGGTGTGGTGTGGCAGATGGCCGAGCTGGGCAAGGTGGACGCCGGCGGCGGCGGCACCGTGGCCTGCTATATGGCTGAGCGGGACATCGACACCATCGATGCCGGCGTGCCTGTTCTGTCCATGCACGCCCCCTTCGAGACTGTGTCCAAGCTGGACTGCTATATGACCTACAAGGGCATGAAGGCGGTTTACGAAGCTCAGTAAGTAAAAAGCAAATAGGGAGCGCCCGGCCATCAGGCCGGGCGCTCCCTATTTGCTTGCCCGGACGGCAAAAAAGAACTGGCATGGGTTGATATACAAGGATAAATATGGTATACTACTTCCAACAAAAATAAAAATGGAAATGGAGTGGATCCCATGAAAAGACGCAGATTCTTGTCCCTGATGCTCTCTGTGCTGCTGTTGACGGCGGCCTTTGTGCCCGCCGGGGGCGCTGCCCAGGCGGCGGGCAGCGAGATCTCCGTGTATGTGGACGGGGAGAAGTTGACCTTCGATCAGCCGCCCATCGCCCAGAACGGACGGGTGCTGGTGCCGCTCCGGGCCATCTTTGAGGCGCTGGGCGCCGAGGTGGAATGGCTTCCGGAGGATCAGGCTGTAGCTGCCCAGAAGGGGGATACCTTGGTGGTCATGCAGCTGGGCAACAACCGATTTGCCAGGAGCGTGGGCGGCGGAGACAGTGTGGTCTACGACCTAGATGTGCCGCCCATTGCCCTGAATGGCCGGACCCTGGTGCCTGTCCGGGCGGTATCCGAGTCCTTTGACTGCAATGTGGAGTGGGATGGAAGCACCCAGACTGTGACGGTTTCCTCTGAGAAGTGGATCGACGGCTCCAACGCGGCCACAAACGGCTATATTCACAACGGCGTGCTCTATTACTCTTTTATCTATCAGCCGTATATCTACGCCTACGACGGCGCGGCCACCAGAACCTACGCCTCCGGAGGAGCGCCCCTGGGGATCGTGGTGAACCGGAATCAGATCTATTACATCAACCGGGATAATCAGACCGTAAACGCCATCAATATGGCCGACGGACAGCGGAAAACCGTGTTTGCCAAGCTGAGCAAGGTCTCCGATTTCTCCATCTGCGGGGATAAAATGGTTATCATCGGCTTTGAGGGGGAGACACAGCGTGTTTACAAGCTGGATCTGTCTTCGGGCGCCTCTCAGGTGCTCTATACCCGTCCCGATGCGGGCCGCCTGATCGTGGAGGATGGCAGTGATTTTGCCCTGTGGAAGCAGTATCTGTTTGTGGTGGAGGGCATTTCGCCCCTGCTCAGCGGCGAGTCCAGCTGCAAAATCCTGATGATCGACACAAATACCGGCACGTCAAAGGAAATCTGCAACATCAAAGGCACCGTGACCCAGCTGGGGCTCAAGAACAGCAGCTATACGCACAGATATGTGGCGGCCGGGGTCAAATTTGATCAGGAGAATGCCTACTTCGGGATCAAGTTTTCCCGGAATGAGGATACCAGCAATTACTACGGTGCTGAGTATTTTACGGAATACTATCAGATCAGCCTTGGCAGTGGGGCCGCTTCTAAAATCACGGAAAGCCAGTTTAACAGCGCTGAGGATCTGTCCTCCGTGCGTACCGGCGAATGGACCTATGGAAGCGACGGCTCCAGGGTGTACCGGACCAACATCAATACCGGCATTACTGAAACCCTGCTGTCCGGTGAAAATTATTACTACATCACCAATGACGGCCAGTGGGTTGCTGTGTTGAAAGCCAAGAGCGCGGGGGCGGGTACACCTACTGCCACCAAGGGATATCAATATGCCGAGATGTATGTGATGGATGGGGACGGAAATAACCTCCGCACCATCAACTCCTATACCAATTCCTCCAATACGTCCTCTCCTGTGGGGGAGATGGATGTCAACGGCCTGCCCCAGGAGAGCTGTGCCGTCTGCGGTGGCAGCGGAATGGTGACCTGCCCCTATTGTAGAGGCACCGGCCAGGGCCAGTCCATCTCCATTATGGGAATGGATACCCCTCAGGGCTGTACCTACTGCGGCAGTACCGGTCGGCGGCTGTGCATCGGCTGCGGCGGCTCCGGCGTGAAGAACTGAAACGGGATAAAATAGAGAGGCAGGACATTACGTCCTGCCTCTCTATTTTATCCGGGGGCGGCGCTGCGGCAGCGGGTGACCTCAAAGCCGCCGGTGGAGGTGCGTCCTCCCGCCAGAGTGCGGGCGGCGTAGTCGTTGAAATGCCACCACTCCGACTCCAGGGGCGTCATGCCCGCCTTGCGGAAGTAGTCCCGAAGGGCGATGGCCGGGTCATTCATGGTGGAAGCCAGGGTTGTTTCGCCGGGACCGGTGGTGGAGGCCGCCGCCATGCTCAGTTCATGGATGGGGGTGGGCATTTCGTACTCCTGATAGTCCACCGGTACCAGATAGGTGTGGCCACCGGTGGTACGGGTCTCGGTGCGGGATATCTTCACCAGGCTTACATCCACCGCAAAGCCCTTCTGGTGGTTGGAGTAGCCGGTGTTGATGAAGTAGGTCATGGACCAGGGCTTTGTGGTGATACCCGCCTTGACCTCAGGATCACGCTCCGCCAGGGCGGTCAATGCCTTGACCACCGCCTGCTGGGTGGCATAAGGCCGGTAGGCCTCGTATAGCTTCAGACTGTTGCCCTGGGACAGGGCCTTTTGCTGGGCGGCGCAGATCTTTTTGGCGGTGGCGTAGAGCACCGGCATGAGGAACTGCTCCTCATCAAAGCGGGAGTTATACACCTTGCCCTGGTAGAGAGCCTGGCCGGTGATACCGGGGATATCTTTGCCTGAACTGGTGTACCGGGAGGCATAAGCGTTGGTGGCGTCATATACGATAGAAGGGACCACGTCGGGCAGATTGATCATGCAGAACCGGTGCTCCACCCACCCTGTGCCGTAGCCGGAGGACACCTTCCACCAGTTTCCCTTTTCCCCCAGGATGGTAAAGGAAGCACCGGCAGGGAGCACTGCGGCGGCCCCGGCGTAGGGATCGGCGGCAGGCTGGGCCTCGGAAAGCTGAGTCGTGGCCTGGGCCTGAACAGGGGAGGGCAGGGGACTGGCTTCCGGAGTGGGCGAGACGGACGGCTCCGCGGCTGGTGTCTGCGAAAGGGCCGGCTCTGGTGCGGAAGAACCAGAGGGCTCCGGTTCAGCGGAGAGGGCAGGTGTTGGAGCAGGTGTGGGAGAAGGCGTCACAACAGGCGTGGGGGAGGGGGTGGCTGTGGGTGTTGGCGTAGGCGCGGGAATGGCGGCCCACAGGCCCTGTTCTACCGCGGCATAGCCGGTGGCGCCGTAGACCGGCAGCTCCAGCCCGCCGGTCAGCTTGGGGACGCTCCGGTCCAGGGTATGGTCCTCATCCCACACAGGTACGGTTGGGGTGGGGGTCGGTGTAGGCTCCGCGCTGGGGGTGGGAGAAGGCTCCGGAGTGGTGGTGGGGATGGGAGTCTGCGTGGGGGAAGGCGAGGGCGGCGTTGGAGAGGGCTCCGGCTGTGGGGCGGCGCAGGCGGCCAGACCGGCCAGCAGGGCCAGGGCGCACAGCAGAGCGGCGGCGCGTCTCATCATACCCATTCTCCTTTATTGTTCCAGCATCTCAACCACACGGCTGAGCACAGTGGCGGCCTCGGCCCGGGTGGAGGTGGCCAACGGCATCAGAGCATTGCCGCTGCCGCCCTGGAACAGCCCGGCAGCGGAGGTGCGGGCGGCGGCTTCCAGAGCCCAGAAGGCAATGTCGCCGTCATCGGCAAAGCCCAGGCCGTTTTCGTCGGGCAGGTCCAGGCAGCGGCCGATGATGGTCATCATCTCCTGCCGGGTAATGGGTCGATCAGGGGCAAAGGTGTTTTCATCGGTGCCAGCCACCAGACCCAGTCGGGCGGCCTGATGGATGTAGTCGGCGGCCCAAGTGCCTTCCACGTCAGCAAAGAGGGGCTCCTCCACACCTTCGGGTGCCTGAGGCAGAGCATTCTTCTGCTCCAGAGCGGTGTACAGCATGGCGGTAAATTCCGCGCGAGTCACTTGGTCGTCAGGACGGAAGGTGTCTCCGTCGGTGTGAAGCTCAACCCCCAGGTCCTTGAGTGCGGCCACTTCTTCCCGGCACCAGTGGTAAGCCACGTCGTCAAAGGGAGACTGATACTCCAGCAGCGCAAAGCCGTAATCCAGGAGTGCGGCGCTGTCGGTGTGGCGGGCCTTGTCGTTGGAGGACTTCATGACCACGCTGATGATGCGTCGGCCATTTTTCACAGCGGTGGCGCTGAGACAGTAGCCAGCGGCGGTGATGGTGCCCGTCTTGAAGCCGTCCACGCCGTCATAGGCGTAGTCCAGGCCGGGGAGCAGTTTGTTGGTGTTGGGGTACCATTTTCCATTGAAGGAGACCCCGGTGAGGGAGGTATAGTCCAGAATCTGAGGGAAGCGATGGATGAATTCCCGGACCAGAGTGGCCTGGGAGCGGGCGGTGAGATAGTGGACGTGAGCGCCGTGGGAGTTTTCGTACTCCGCCGTCATGCCCAGGCGTTTGGCGGTCTCGTTCATCCGATGGACAAAGGCCCCCTCACTGCCGGAGATATACTCAGCCATAACGATGCAGCTGGCGCTGGCGAAGGGATCATAATTAGTTTGAGCAGGGTGTCTACCGATACGGAGGACCCGGCGGGCAGGGGAACAGAGGCGGGATAGTTCTTACCGTCCCGGGATTTTTGGGCGTTCTCGGCACTGATGGGTACCATGGTGTCCAGTGTCAGGTTGCCGGCCTCCAGCTCCTCAAAGATGATGTAGGCCGTCATAACCTTGGTCATGGAGGCGGGGACCCGCATGGTATCGGCATCCTTTTCATAAAGGATGGCGCCGGTATCATAGTCCATAACGATGGCGGCCGCGGCGGTGATGTTCGGCTTTTCCGGTTCCGGCGCGGCCACAGCTGCCGTACTGAGCAGCAGAGAGAAGATCAGAAGCAGAGAAAGAATACTCATGGAACGACGGGATTTGCTGCACGACATATCGCTCATCTCCAATTCCGGCGGCACATGAACCGTTTGGTATTGCAATCAGTATGGCATATCCAAAAGTCTTTGTCAAATGACAGTACCGCTGGGAATAAAACTGTTCCTGTGATTTTTTCAACTGGAGGGAAAAAGGATGGAAAAATTCTGCCGGATATGATATGATAAAAACTAACCGCCCTGATGCAGTATACAGCGTATCGGGTCAATGTACCGGGAACGGCCTCGTTTTCAAGCGGGTTTCGGTTCCCGAAAATTGTGAATGGAGGAAGTCGCTTTGAGCTATTTGATGGCCATCCTCATGGGGATTATTCAGGGTGTGGCGGAGTTTCTGCCCATCTCCAGCTCCGGCCACCTGGCCCTGTTTCAGCAGTTCTTCGGCATGGAGAACATGGAAGAAAAGTACATGATGTTTACGGTCATGCTCCACTTTGGTACCCTGATCTCGGTGCTGGTGGTCTACTGGAAGGACGTGGTGGAGATGATCCGGGAGTTCTTCCTGGGCATCGCCGCCCTGGCAGGGAAGGACACCGGCACTCCGCCGCCTCCCGCCCGGCGGATGGTAATGCTCATTATCATCGCCACCCTGCCCCTGTTTGTGATGGTGCTGCTCCAGGATGCGGTGAACGCCCTGTTTGCCAGCTCCATTATGGTGTCCATTGCGCTGCTGGCCACCGGCTGCATCCTTTATTTCTCTGACCGGCTGGCGCATGGCCGTAAGACTGCCAAGAACGCCACCGTGGTGGATGCCCTCATCGTGGGCTGCGGCCAGGCTCTGGCGGTGATCCCCGGCCTGTCCCGCTCCGGTACCACCATCTCCGTAGGTATGATGCGGGGCTTTGACCGCTCCTTCGCCGTTCGTTTCTCCTTCCTTCTGTCCATGCCTGCCATCGTGGGCGCCAATATTCTGGAGCTGAAAGACGCGGTGGAGAGCGGCTTCAATATGGCTGAGCTGCCCATGTATCTGGTGGGTGTAGCCGTAGCTGCCGTGGTGGGCTACTTTGCCATCCGGCTGGTCAAGACCCTGTCCGACAAGGGCAAGTTCGGCAAGTTCGCCTACTACTGCTGGGCGGTGGGCCTTGGCAGCCTCATCGCCGGCATTGTGAAAACCGTTATGATGTAAATCGGTACCGCCCACCTGTGGGCGGGAAACCCGACCCTGAAAGGATCTGATACCATGGCCACCGCAAAGAAGAAAAGCACCGGAGGGAAGCGGACTGCCCCTTCCAGCCGGTCCTCCTCTTCCCGCACCGCATCCAGCCGCAAAAAGCCCGCCCCCCGCCCTGTCCGGCGGGAGGTGGGTGCTGTGGTGTGTTTGCTGCTGGCCATCTTTGCCGCGCTGGGCTATTTCCACATCCAGGCCATTTTCATCGACTTCTTCTGCGGGCTGGTGAAGGGGCTGATCGGCTATGGCTATCTGCTGCTGCCCCCCATGCTGCTGGTGGCCAGCGGTATTCTGGCCTTCCATCGGGGCCGCCCGGTGCGGCTTCGGGTGTGGTGCGCCCTGCTGCTGCCGGTGCTGGCAGGCGGCTTCTTCCACCTGCTGCTGGCCCGGGGTGCCTATGCCTGGGATATGAAGCTGCCTGAACTGCTCTGGAAACAGGGCGAGGCTTTGGCCAGCGGCGGTGTGATCAGCGGTGTGATTGCACTGGGTCTCACGGCTGTGTTCAGCAAGATCGGCGCCGGTATCATTTTTGTGCTGCTGGCTGTGATCCTGGTTATGGTGTGCTTCCATATTTCCCCCACCGATGTGGTGGACAGGCTTCGCAGCCGTCCGGAGTACGAGGAGGAGGAGATCCCCGAGCCCCGTCCCCGCCGGAAGAAAGCCGAACGTGAGCCGGAACCTGTCCGGGAGGGCCGCAAACAGCAGCCCCAGATTGATATTCCGGTGGATGACGGACCTCTGGTGGGCAAGAAGCGGGAGCCCAAGCCCATTGAGAAGAAGGAGCGCTTCTTCAACCGCAAGCCTTCGGTGCCCACCCCCGACCAGGTGCTGACCGGCACCACCCAGGCCCAGACGGAGGAGGTGGAGGTGCCGGAGGAGGAGGCCCTGCCCTTTGCCACCCCGGCGGAGATCCGGCATGAGGCCGTCCAGCCCCAGCCTGTGGTCCAGCCGGAGTCGGAACCCATTCCGGAACCTCAGCCTGTGCCCCAGCCTGCACCTCAGCCTGTACCTGAGATCGTGCGGGAGCCCGCCGTGCCTCCTACCTCCGCCAAGGCCCGTCAGAGGGAGGAGACCGCCCAGGCCGCCGCCGAGGTGGCCCAGGACATTGCCCGAAGCCTGGAGGAAGAGCCTGTGGCTTACCAGTATCCCCCTGTCTCGCTGTTGACGGAAGGGGAGGGGGTATCCAGCTCCGATGTGGCGGGAGAGCTGCGGGCCAACCAGGCCCGCCTCAGCGATACCATCCGCTCCTTCGGCATCGACGCCAGCATCTCCAACGTGACCCGGGGCCCCTCGGTGACCCGGTATGAGCTGGAGCTGGATCAGGGCGTGCGGCTCAACAAGCTGACCAATCTGGCCGACGATATCGCCCTGGCTCTGGGGGCCACCGGCGTGCGGATCGCCCCCATCCCCAACCAGATCTCCATGGTGGGCATCGAGGTACCCAACCGCCTGGTGTCCCCGGTGTACATCCATGACGTCATCGACTCCCGGGAATTCCGGGACAACCCCTCCAAGGTGTCCTTTGCCGTGGGCAAGGACATCGGCGGCAACAATATTGTGGGCAATATCGCCAAGCTGCCCCACCTGCTGATCGCCGGTACTACCGGCTCCGGTAAGTCGGTGTGTACCAACTCCCTCATTATCTCCCTGCTGTACAAGGCCACCCCGGAGGAGGTCCGCCTCATCATGGTGGACCCAAAGATGGTGGAGCTGGGCATCTACAACGGCATTCCTCATCTGCTCATCCCGGTGGTTACCGACCCCAAGAAGGCCGCCGGTGCCCTCCAGTGGGCGGTGGTGGAGATGATGAAGCGGTACCGGGCCTTCTCTGAGATTGGTGTCCGGGATCTGGCCAGCTACAACGCCCATGCAGCCAAGACCGACGACATGGAGAAGATGCCCCAGATCGTGGTGGTCATCGACGAGCTGGCCGACCTGATGCTGGTGGCCGCCAAGGAGGTGGAGGAGTCCATCTGCCGGGTGGCCCAGATGGGCCGTGCCGCCGGTATGCACCTGATCATTGCTACCCAGCGGCCCTCCGCCGACGTGATCACCGGCCTGATGAAGGCCAACATCCCCAGCCGTATCGCCTTCGCCGTGGCCTCCTCTCTGGAGTCCCGTATTATTCTTGATACCACCGGCGCGGAAAAGCTGGTGGGCCGGGGCGATATGCTGTATTTCCCCCTGGGCTCCGGGAAGCCCCAGCGTGTTCAGGGCTGCCTGATCTCCGATGAGGAGGTGGCCGCCGTGGTGGGCTTCATCAAGCAGAACAGCGGCGGGGCCGAGTACGATCAGGAGATTATGCACGACATCGAAAAGCACGCCGCCGAGAAGGAAAAGGGCTCCAAGGGCGTGGGCGGCTCCGCGCCGGAAGAGGTGGGAGACGACTACGACGAGCTGCTGCCTGCCGCCATCGAAGTGGTGGTGGAGACCGGCATGGCCTCGGTGTCCATGCTCCAGCGGCGGCTCAAGCTGGGCTATTCCCGTGCCGCCCGTCTGGTGGACCAGATGGAGGAGAAGGGGGTCGTTGGACCCTTTGAGGGCTCCAAGCCCCGGCAGGTGCTTATCAGCAAGGAACAGTGGCAGGAGATGCAGTTCAAGCAGGACATGGCCGGCAGTGCGCCGGAGCCGGTGCCCGATGAGCTGGAGTTTGAGGGGGACGCCATTCCCCAGAGCCGGGATATGCCCCCCCTTTGATATGGAGTGATGGGAATGGAGCAGTTTGTAATCCGTCCCGCCGACGAGGGGGCCGGTGAGGCCATCCACGCCGGACTGCGGGCCTATAACCGGAAGTTTGTGCCGGATACGGCGGATCTGTCCCTGGTGGTTATCGACCAAGCCGGGCGGATCATCGGCGGCTGCGATGCCTTCCGGATGGGGGAGCTGGCCATGCTGGATGTGCTGTGGGTGGCAGAGGACCACCGAGGCGCCGGTCTGGGCGCCTGCATCCTGGAGCAGCTGGAGGAGAACGCAGCCCGGCAGGGCGCCAAGCGGCTGGAGCTGAATACCTTCGGCTTTCAGGCCCCCCGCTTCTATGAGAAGATGGGCTACCACCGCTTCGGTGCGGTAGAGCAGGGGACCGGCAGCTACGGCCACTATTTCTATGTCAAAGAGCTGTAATCAAATCAAACAAGAGGAGCGCAGTCGCCGGACTGCGCTCCTCTTGTATGTATGGGTAAGGGTTTGTGGGAGATCAGAAGTTGACTTCTTCACCGTAGTAGATGCAGGTGAAGAGCTTGGCCATGGTCTCGGGATCGATGGGACGGGGGTTGGAGCCGGTGCAGGCGTCGCCCACCGCGTTGGCGGCGATGGCGGTCAGCTTCTCCTTGAACTCGTCCTCGATGATGCCGAAGTCCTTCAGGGTGTTGGGGATGCCCATGGCGTCGTTCATGGAGCGGATCTTGGCACGCAGGCCCTCCACGCACTCCTCCACGGTGCCGGTGATGCCCATGGTCTTTGCGATGTCAGCATAGCGCTCCGCCACGCCGGGCGCTTTCGCGTTGTAGGCGATGACGTAGGGCAGGTACATGGCGTTGGCCAGGCCATGGGTGATGTGGCCGGTGGAGAAGGCGGCGCCGGTCTTGTGGGCCATGGAGTGAACGATGCCCAGCAGAGCGTTGGAGAAAGCCATACCGGCCAGGCACTGACCGTAGTGCATCTCCTCACGGCAAGTCATGTCGCCGTTGTAGGACTTGATGAGATCATGGTTCACAATGTCAATGGCCTTCAGGGCCAGAGGATCGGTAAAGACGGTGTGCAGGGTGGACACATAGGCCTCGATGGCGTGAGTCAGAGCGTCCATGCCGGTGTGAGCCACCAGCTTGGGGGGCATGGTTTCGGCCAGAGCGGGGTCGATGATGGCCACGTCGGGGGTGATGTTGAAGTCGGCCAGAGGATACTTGATGCCCTTCTGATAGTCGGTGATGACGGAGAATGCGGTGACCTCGGTGGCAGTGCCGGAGGTAGAGGGGATGGCGCAGAACTTAGCCTTCTGACGCAGCTCGGGGAAGGAGAAGGGGGTGATCAGATCCTCAAAGGTGGTCTCGGGGTATTCATAGAAGGCCCACATTGCCTTGGCGGCGTCGATGGGGGAGCCGCCGCCCATGGAGATGATCCAGTCGGGCTGGAATTCCCGCATCACGGCAGCGCCGCTCATGACGGTCTCCACAGAGGGATCGGGCTCCACGTTCTCGATGAGCTTGGTCTCAATACCGGCTTCCTTCAGATAGGCAACCGCCTTGTCCACAAAGCCGAACCGCTTCATGGAGCCGCCGCCCAGCACCAGTACTGCGCGGGTGCCCTTCAGATTCTTCAGATTTTCCAGGGCGTTGGGGCCGTAATAGATGTCTCTGGGAAGGGTAAAACGGGACATGGTAAATACCTCCGTATGTCTCATTAAATTTTGATCGTTAAATGTTTAACGATCTTACGGCCCCTATTATGGCACATTGTTAATTCTTTGTCAATCCATGAAGAAGAAACTATTCGTTCCAAACTTTTGGTTCTACCAATTTCCACAAAAAAGCCACAGCAGGCATACAACTGTCCGCCTGCTGTGGCTTTTATCATAGAACCAGGGTGCCGTTTTCGTCCTCCAGAAGAAGGAGAATGTGCTGCTGCTTGCCGGTTTGGGCGTTGACGTAGATGAGAACATGGGTGCCGTCCTGGGCCTGGCACTTGAATTCGTGGCATAATACCTCGTATTCGCCGCCGGTGGGGATGAGAGCCAACTGGTGGGAGAGAACGGTGAGGGAGTCGTCCACCAGGGCCTGGGCGGTCTGGGCGTCCACGGCGGGGGAGGACAGGTCCCGGCTGCCGTGGTGGGTCAGGTAGCCTGCCGCCTCAAAGCCCACCACCTCGCCGGTGTCCAGGGCCACCGACACCTTCACCAGATCGGGGTAGCAGTAGACGCCGTTCTCCACCGGGGCAAAGTTGATTGCCAGCACTCCGTCCTGTTCCATGAAATAGCTGGGGGCCATATTGGCGTAGCCTTTTTCCGCCAGGAAGGCGGCGGCTTTTTCACAGCCCTCCGTCCGGCTGAGCACCGGCTCTCCGGCGGTACGGGAGGAGAATACCTCCAGGATCTGTCCGCCCTGACAGGTGACCTGGATATAGAGCTGTCCGCCGTCCACCATGGCGTTAAAGCCGTAGGAGGGCAGATTGCCCTCGGACTTGGCGGTGAGAGTGAATACCTCAGGCCGCAGGTCCAGGAAAGCCGCCGCCGCTTCGCGGGCCTGCTCCTCAGTGACCTGAGGCAGGCCCTCCAGCATCCGGGGGGTGCGGCCGTCCAGGTGCTGGGAGAAGGGGCCGTCGTAGATCAGGGTGGGTACCTCGGGGAAGTCGGACTCCACGCTTTGGAAGGCGGAGCCGCCGTTGACCTGACCGCTGCCGTCCTCGGCCGCCAGCCGCTCGCGTGCCTCCGCCAGATCCTCCGGCCGGATGGCCCCGGCGCTCAGCTGGGCCTGGAGGGTCTCCAGGGTGAGGGAGAGTTCGCCGGCCGCCTCGGACAGCTGGAACAGGGCGTCTCGGTGCTCGTCGGTGCATACCAGCTCCGCTGAGGTCCCCTGGGCCAGGGCCATGGCGTAATCACCCGCCCGGGCCAGGAAGGCGGCAGTCTGCTCCAGCTCCACATTGCCGTAGGGCAGCTCGCCCAGAGCAGCCTGGGCGGCCTGGGCTTTGGAGTAGGCCTGGGCGCACAGGGATGCAAACAGGGCGGGGGAGGTGGCGTGGCTCATTTTGGTCAATGCCACCTCCAGTTCTCCCGTGGCGGTGGTCAGCTCGGCGAAGGCATGGCGGTAGCCGTTGTCCAGCAGCCGCCGGTACTGAGCGGCCCGGACATGGCCCTGAACGGCAAAGCCGGCGGTAATGACAAAGGCCGCCGCCAGAAAGCTGACAGCCAGCACCCGGATCTTCTGTTTTGACATAAAAACGCCCCCTTTTACCGCTAGTATGGGTAAAAGGGGGCATACTATGTGACACTTATTTTGCCAGCTGAGCCATACCAAGCTTGATGCGGCGGAGGGTCTCCTCCTTGCCCAGAATGTGGCACAGCTCCACCGCGCCGCCGGGGGTGACCGCTTTGCCGGACAGGGCGGTACGCACCGGCCACATGATGCGGCCGTTCTTCAGCTCCAATTTCTGAGCCAGGCCGATGAGGGCGTCATGGATGGCGTCATAGGTCCACTCAGGCAGATTCTCCAGCACGGGCAGTACCTGCTCCAGGGCCTCCAGGGAGTTCTCCTCGGTGGTCTTCATCTTCTTGTGGCAGTAAAGCTCATTGGAGTACTCGGGCAGGGCGTCGAAGAAGTCCACCTGAGGAGCGATGTCCAGCCAGGTGTCGCACCGGGGCTGCACCAGGGGAGCGATCAGCTTCAGGTCGATGCCCTCGGTCTTGACGGCTTCCTTCAGGTAGGGCTCGGCACCCTCATAGAAGGCCTCGGGGGAGAGGGAACGGAGGTAGTTGGCGTTAAAATACTTCAACTTCTCGATGTCGAAGATGGCGGGGGACTTGGAGATGCCGTCGGTGTCAAAGATATCAGCCAGTTCGGCCAGAGTGAAGAACTCCTGCTCGGCGTATGCGCCCTTGGGGGACCAGCCCAGCAAGGTGACGTAGTTCACCACCGCCTCGGACAGATAGCCCATGGCGATCAGGTCCTCGTAGGAGGGGTCGCCCTTGCGCTTGCTCATCTTGTTGTGCTGGTCCCGCATAACGGGAGAGCAGTGGATATAGGTGGGCACCTCCCAGCCGAAGCCCTCGTACAGCAGGTTGTACTTGGGAGCGGAGGACAGGTACTCGGAGCCGCGGACCACATGGGTGATGCCCATGAGATGGTCGTCGATGACGTTGGCGAAGTTATAGGTGGGCAGACCGTCCCGCTTCATGAGCACCTGGTCGTCCAGGGTCTTGTTCTCCACGGTAATGTCGCCGAACACAGCGTCGGAGAAGGTGGTGGTGCCCTCAGCAGGGATGCGCTGGCGGATGACGTAGGGCTCGCCGGCGGCCACTCTGGCCTTGGCAACCTCCGGGTCCAGATCCCGGCAGGGATCAGCGGCCCGGTCAAAATCGCCGGAGTCCTCCTCGGATTCGGTCTTTTCACAGAAGCAGTAGTAGGCGTGACCCTTCTCCACCAGCAGCTCGGCAAACTTGCCGTACAGGTCACGGCGCTGGGTCTGGATGTAGGGGCCCACAGGGCCGCCCAGATCGGGACCCTCGTCCCAGGTCAGCCCGCACTTGCGCAGGGTGTTGTAGATGACGTCGGTGGCGCCCTCTACCAGACGGCCCTGGTCGGTGTCCTCGATGCGGAGAATGAATTTACCGCCGTTGTGACGGGCGATGAGCCAGGTGTACAGGGCGGTACGCAGGTTGCCGACGTGCATATAGCCCGTGGGGGAAGGGGCGAAACGGGTGCGCACGCCGTCGTGGGGGATGCGGCCCTCCAGTTCCTCAAACCAGTTCAGATCCATACAGATCCCTCCGTTGAACAAAATACCCGGGTGACGGGTGTCAAATCGTAACCTTTATTCTACCGTTTCAGCCCTAGAATTGTCAATAGTGCGGCCCTGTTATTCTTGTCAACCGCCGGGAAATGTGGTATTATATCGTCAACTATGCAGAAATCTCTTGACAAGGGTGTGAACCTGTTATGGAAACGAATAAGAAAGTCATCTTCAGCGGCATCCAGCCCAGCGGCGCCCTCCATCTGGGCAACTATCTGGGAGCCCTGCGCAACTGGGTGGCCCTGCAGGACGAATATAACTGTGTCTACTGTGTGGTGGATGAGCACGCCATTACCGTGCGGCAGGACCCCGCCGCCCTCCGCCGCCAGACCATCGAGCTCTTTGCCCAGCTGGTGGCCTGCGGTATCGACCCGGAGAAGTCCATCCTGTTCATCCAGTCCCACGTGCCCGCCCATGCCGAGCTGGCCTGGGTGCTCAACTGCTACACCATGTTCGGCGAGCTGTCCCGCATGACCCAGTTCAAGGACAAGTCCGCCAAGCACGCCGACAACGTCAACGCCGGCCTGTTCACCTACCCCTCCCTGATGGCCGCTGATATCATGCTCTATCAGGCCGACCTGGTGCCGGTGGGGGAGGACCAGAAGCAGCACGTGGAGCTCACCCGCAACATTGTCCAGCGCTTCAACGGCATCTACGGCGATGTGTTCACCATGCCTGACGCCTATATCCCCAAGGTGGGCGCCCGGGTCATGAGCCTGAACCAGCCCGACAGCAAGATGAGCAAGTCCATCCCCGAGGGCTGCGTCTACCTGATGGACAGCCCCGACGATATTATGCGCAAGTTCAAGCGTGCGATCACCGACAGCGACACGGAAAACTGTGTCCGCTATGACCGTGCCAACAAGCCCGGCGTGGCCACCCTCATCGACATCTATGCCGCCGTTACCGGCAAGACCTATGAGCAGATCGAGGTGGAGTTTGAGGGCAAGGGCTACGGCGCCTTCAAGCCCGCTGTGGGTGAGGCCGTGGTGGAACTGCTCCGGCCTGTCCGGGAGGAGACGGTGCGCCTGCTGGGCGACAAGGCCTATCTGGAGGGCCTGTACCGCGCCGGCGCAGAGAAGGCCGCCTCGGTGGCCCAGCGGACCCTGCGTAAGGTCCATAAAAAAGTGGGCTTCATCCCCCGCTGAGAGATAAAGGAGCATCTTTCCTATGCCAATCAATTCCGAGCTTCCCCTGCTGGGGATGGTGGCGGCCGCTCTGGTGGTGGCCTTTCTGGTGGCGCTGATTGCCACGCCGGTGGTCAAGAGCCTGGCCTTTAAGGTGGGCGCGGTGGACGTACCCAAGGATAACCGCCGGATGCACGATCATCCTATTCCCCGGATGGGAGGCCTTGCCATTTTTCTGGGCTTCCTGCTCAGCGTACTGATTTTTCTGGATCTGAACGCCCAGATGCGGGGTATGCTGCTGGGCGCCACCATTATCGTGGTGCTGGGTATTTTTGACGATATCTACGCGCTGGGAGCCAAGCTGAAGTTTCTCATCCAGATTGGTGCCGCCCTGGTGGCGGTGCTCTCCGGCAACGTCATCGAGACCCTGTCCAACCCCAACGTCTTTTCCTCCAACCTGTACTGGGACCTGGGTTGGCTGTCCGTCCCGGTGACCGTGCTGTGGATTGTGGCCATCACCAATGCCGTCAACCTGATCGACGGCCTGGACGGCCTGGCCTGCGGTGTGTCTACCATCAGTTCCATGACGCTGCTGGTCATCGCCCTGGTGGTCAGCGAGGGGGACGTGGCCCTGCTTATGGCCGCTCTGGCCGGCGGCTGTATCGGCTTTCTGCCCTACAACATGAACCCCGCGAAGATCTTCATGGGAGACACCGGTTCCACCTTCCTGGGCTATATCCTGGCGGTGGTGTCGGTCAACGGCCTGTTCAAGTTCTATACCATTATCTCCTTTGCTGTGCCCTTCCTCATGCTGGGCCTGCCCATCTTTGACACCTGTTTTGCCTTCATCCGCCGCATTGCTCACGGCCAGAGTCCCATGCACGCCGACCGCAGCCACGTCCATCACCGACTTATCGACATGGGCTTCAACCAGAAGCAGGCGGTGGCGGTGCTCTATATCATCAGCGCCATTCTGGGCCTGTCCGCCGTGGTGCTCACCACCAGCGGCCCGGTGAAGGCCATGCTGCTGCTGATGGCCCTTTGCTTTGCCGGCGCCATTGCCGGACATATCTTCCTGAGCAATAACCGGAAGGATATGGAGAAGGGAAAAGCATCTGAGGAGCAGACGGAAGAAAGTCCGGAGGAGGAGCAGAAATGAAAGAGATCCGTGTTATGACCATCTTCGGCACCCGGCCGGAGGCCATTAAGATGGCTCCCCTGGTGCAGGAGCTCCAAAGCCGTCCGGGCATCACTTCCATCTGCTGCGTCACCGCCCAGCACCGCCAGATGCTGGACTCCGTGCTGGACATCTTCCATCTGAAGCCGGACTACGACCTGAATATCATGGAGCCCCGGCAGACCCTGTCCACCATTACTACCAAGTGTCTGCTGGGCATGGAGGAGGTGCTGGAGCAGGCCAAGCCCGACCTGGTGCTGGTTCACGGCGACACCTCCACCACCTTTGCCGGCGCTCTGGCCGCCTTCTACCATCAGGTCAAGGTTGGCCATGTGGAGGCCGGCCTGCGGACCTGGGACAAGTACTCCCCCTTCCCGGAGGAGATGAACCGCAAGCTGGTGGGCGATATTGCCGACCTGCACTTCTGTCCCACTAGGAGCAACGTGGCCAATCTGGCCCGGGAGGACATCACCGGCGGGGTGTTTATCACCGGCAATACCGTTATCGACGCCCTTAAGACAACGGTTGTAAAGGATTATCACTTTGCGACTGAGCTGCTCAACCAGCTGGACTATGAGCATAAAAAGATCATTCTGGTCACCTGCCACCGGCGGGAGAATTACGGCCAGCCCATGGCCAATATTATGACCGCCCTCCGCCGGGTGGCGGAGTCCTTTGAGGATGTGGAACTGGTGTATCCGGTCCACCTGTCTCCCGTGGTGCGGGAGGCGGCGGCCAAGTACCTGTCCGGCCACCAGCGCATCCACCTCATCGATCCTCTGGATGTGGAGGAGATGCACAACCTGATGGCCCGGTCCTATTTGGTGATGACCGACTCCGGCGGCTTGCAGGAGGAGGCCCCGGCCCTGGCACGGCCTGTGCTTGTCCTGCGGCGGGAGACCGAGCGGCCCGAGGCCGTGGAGGCCGGTACCGTCAAGATCGCCGGTACTGAGGAGGAGACCATCTTCCGTATGGCTTCTGAGCTGCTGACCGACGAGAAGACCTACCATGAAATGGCCCACGCAGTCAACCCCTACGGCGACGGCTTTGCCTGCCGCAGAATTGTGGATGCTATCGAGTGGCAGTTCGGCCTGAGAAGTGATAAGCCGGAGCAGTTCGGCGTTTAAGTGAGTTCGCAAACGGATCAGATCCCTTGGTCGAGCCTGAGGAGGGAGCGGCATGGAACGGCGCAATCGGAATATTCTGGTGGTGCTCATCGGCATCGTCATTACCGTTGCCATGCTCTCCAGCTTTGGACTCGGCCTTTTTTCACCTGATACTGCCAAGATCCAACTGCCCACCCCGGCGGCCAGCCAGTCACAGGAGCCGGTGGAGGAGGAGGAGTACGTACGGGTGGAGATCACCACTGAGACGGTACAGTATGTGGTGGAGCACACCCTGACTCGGCCGGAGAGCTACGGACGAAGCGTGACCATTGAGGACTTCTGGGGGGATGGCCAGAGCGGCGTTACCCACGCTACCGTGTGGGTGGATGATGGCTGGACCCACACCACTGCCACGCTGCCCGGAGGTACCGTCCGCCATTCCATTGTAGGGGATGATCAGTTCTGGCTCTGGTACGAGGGGAATAGCCGGGTGCTTACCGGGGCGGCGGATGAGGACTCCGCCGATCTGGAAGGTCAGCGTATCCCCACCTATGAGGATGTGCTCAAGCTGAAGCAGTCGGATATTGCCGATGCCGGCTATGAGGATAAAGAGGGCGTCTCCTGCATCTTTGTGGAGACCGTGCCTGACAGTCAGGGTTATGTAGAGCGATACTGGATCTCCACGGACAGCGGCTTGCTCTCCTGTGCGGAAACCAGGCTGGAAGGTCAGCTGATTTATCGGATGAGCGCCTTTTCGGTGGACCGGCCCGTGCCGGAAAACGCATCCTTTGTGCTGCCCGATGGCACGGTGCTCCACGACCCGAGTTAATTGAGTCCCAACAGTAACACCAGAGCCAGGGTGATGACCAGCTCCATATCGTCGCCCTCCAGAAAGAGAAAGAGAAGGATGAGCAGAAGCAGCACATCCCCGGTGTCCAGACTGTCCAGCTTCAGGCTTTTCAGCAGCTCACCCAGCGCGCCCGCTTTCTTTTTGCCCCCCGCCTTTGGGGGGCGCTTCTCTTCCCGGGGCGGGGGAGAGGGGGCATCCTCCTGGGGTATCCTGGTATAGGAGGTGCCGTTGGGGATGTAGCGGTTATACATCGTCCTCCTCCTCTCCGCGGTCACGGAACATCCGCAGCGCTGTCCGGATCACCCGGGTAAGCCGGACGATGCGGACGGCCTGATCCATCTTTTCCTGCCGCTCCGGCTTGAGAAAGGGCTTGAGTGCGGCCAACAGGGCAGTCTTTTTATCGTCCTGGGCGGAATACTCCGACAAAAGCCCCATCCCCATCCGCAGCAGCCTGGGGTCCAGCCCGTCCAGGGCGGACAGGGGGGAGGGAGTGTCGCTCTCTGCCGGCGGCTGGTCGGCCGGTTCAGACTCCGGTTCTGCCGCGGGCTGTTCGGATGCCTGCTCCTCCTGCTTGCCCGAGAGGGACTGGGCCAGGGACATGATCTGTTCCATGGCTTGGGGATTGCCCAGGATCTGGTTGAGTTGTTCTTCCAACTGGGCCACGGGCCATCCCTCCTTGTCGTAAAATCAGTCCTGTTTGGGAGCGGTTTGATTGAGACGTTCCACCAGTTTGGCGCCCTCCGGGTTCTGCATCACCTGGCGCACCATGGCCAGCAGATCCTTGGTATCCCCCAGAGCGGCGGAAGCTGCGGCGGTTTTCAGCTTGCCGCCGGCATTTTGATTGAGCAATTCCATCAGCCGCTGGGCGTCCGGGGAGTGGATCACCTGCTCCAGCAGGGCCCGGTTGTGCTCCAGGGCGGCGGTGGGATCGGTTTTGTTCTGACCCATATCATCAACTCCATCCCTAATATATAGTGGCGTTCACTTCATTATATGTACCGCCCTTGAGAAGGTGATTGTATGAAACTGCTGATTTTTTCTGATTCCCATGGCAATGTGGCCAATATGGAGGATGTGGTGCGGCTGGAGAGTCCTGATCGCATCCTCCACCTGGGGGATTTGGCCCGGGACGCCGAGGACCTGGCCGCCAAGTTCCCCAACATCCCGGTAACCTACGTCCCCGGCAACTGCGACGGACGACGGCCCGACCTGCCGGAGGAGCGGGTTTTTACCCTGGAGGGCTGTAAGATTCTGATGACCCACGGCCACATCTACCATGTGAAGATGGGTATGGGAATGGCGGTGCGGGCGGCCAGGGAAGCAGGGGCCCATCTGCTGTGCTTTGGCCACACCCATGAGGCCTTCTGCGAGTTTGAAAACGGGATGTGGATCGTGAATCCCGGTTCGGTTGGTACCTTTGGACCTCACACCTACGCTGTGGCTGTCCTGGAGGATGGCGGCGCGGTGTGTTACCTCAGTCATTTATAAGAGAAGGGAAGGATGGCTATGCTGCTTGCGGTGGACGTGGGCAACACCAATATGGTGTTCGGCATTTATGAGGGGGCGGAGCTAAAGGGCAGCTTCCGCACCATGACGGACAGCGACCGCACCTCTGATGAGCTGGGGCTGCTGGTGTGCCAGTATTTCCAGCGCTTTGGCCTGGAGCTGGACCAGATCGAGGATGTGGTGATCGGCTCGGTGGTGCCCCAGGTGATGCACACCCTTACCAACGCCATGAAGAAGTATGTGGGCAAGACCCCTCTGGTGCTGGACGACGGTCTGGACCCCAGGCTGCCCTATGTGCCCTGCGCCAGCGAGGAGCGGCTGGGGCCAGACCGGGCGGCGGCGGACATCGCCGCTATGGCCAAATACGGGACGCCCCTTATTGTGCTGGACTTCGGTACCGCCACAACCCTGGACGCGGTGAGTCGGGACGGGGTGTACCTGGGCGGCTGTATCACCGCCGGGGTACGGGTATCTATCGACGGGTTGTTCCAAAAGACTGCTTTGCTGCCCCGGGTGGAGCTGGTGAAACCGGCCACCGTGCTGGGCACCACCGCCGTGGGCCAGATCCAGGCGGGAGCGGTGATGGGTTATATCGGAGCCATTGAATACCTGATCCGTCAGGCCAAGAAGGAGATCGGCGAGCCGGACGTGAAGGTGATCGCCACCGGTGGGCTGGCCCGGATGGTGGCGGACAATACCGACCTCATCGATGTGGTGGACCCCCAGCTGGTGCTGGACGGCCTGCGCATCATCTATGAGCGGGAAAAGAAACACTAAGAAAAAGCGGTAGGCATTGCATTGCAGTGCCTACCGCTTTTTTAAAAAAAGGCGTGCCGCAGTGTGCGGCACGCCAAATGTGAGGTTTTGATTCAGTTCATCTGCTTGCGGCGGGACAGGTTGATGGTGCCGTCCTGCATGGAGTCCACGTCGTCCAGGCTCTTGCCGGTACCGTAGGCCACGCAGGAGATGGCGTCGTCGGCCACATGGGTCTCGATGCCGGTATGAGACTCGATCAGCTTGTCGAAGCCCCAGACCAGGGAGCCGCCGCCGGTCATGACAATACCGTTGGTGGAGATGTCGGCCACCAGCTCGGGGGGGGTGCGCTCCAGCACGCCGTGGATGGCCTCCAGGATGCGGGTGGAGACCTCCTCGAAGGCCTCGATCATCTCGCTGGAGGACACGGAAAACACACGGGGCAGGCCGGTCATCAGGCAGCGGCCCTTAATCTCCACAGTCTGCTCCTCGGGGCGGGGGAACACGCAGCCGATCTGCATCTTCAGCTCCTCGGCGGTGCGCTCGCCGATGAGCACATTGTGCTTGCGGCGGATATACTTGACGATGGCCTCGTCGAACTGGTCTCCGGCAATCTTGATGGAGGTGGACTCCACAATGCCGGACAGGGAGATGACGGCAATATCGGTGGTGCCGCCGCCGATGTCCACGATCATATGGCCGTCGGGCTTGGCGATGTCGATACCGGCGCCAATGGCGGCGGCCACGGGCTCCTCAATGAGATATACCCGGCGGGCGCCGGCCTGGATGCCGGCGTCGATGACGGCGCGCTCCTCCACCTCGGTGATGCCGGAGGGAACGCAGATGACGATACGGGGCTTGAAGAGCCGGAAGGAGGTCACCTTGCGGATGAACTCCTTGAGCATCCGTTCGGTCATGTCGTAGTCGGAGATGACGCCCTCCCGCAGGGGACGGATGGCCACGATGTTGCCGGGGGTACGGCCCAGCATCTGCTGAGCCTCGGTGCCCACTTTGAGCAGCTTGCCCGTATTTTTGTCAATAGCCACCACGGAGGGCTCCCGCAGGACCACGCCCTTGCCCTTTACATAGACCAGGATAGAAGCAGTACCCAGGTCGATACCGATATCTTTACTGAACATACCTGCACCTCGACGTTTTACTCTGTATGATGAATGGTGATGACTGACCAGAAAGCCAACTCAGTCAAACAAGACTGGATGCAATGCCCCAGTCTGAATCCTCTATATTATACAGAAGTATGCCCGCCATTTCAACGTAAATTTCCGCTAATTTTCTGAATTTTCCCGGCAGATGACCGGTCAGACCGCCTATCTGGCCCGGGCAAGGGCGGCGCACACCACATCCTCTGCCCCCATGGTACGCAGGGTGCGGGCGCATTCGGACAGGGTGGAACCGGTGGTTACCACATCGTCAATGAGCAGGATCCGCTTGCCTGCTACCAGCTCCGGGTCCACCGGGGTATAGGCGCCCAGTACATTGGCCCGGCGCTGGGCATCCTCGGTGATGCCGGACTGGGGATCGGTATTCCGCTCCTTCCGCAGGGTCTCCACCGCCACATCTCCCAGCTCCAGAGCGGCGGCGCTGGCCAGCAGGAAGGCCTGATCATAGCCACGCTCCCTCTTTCGCCGGTCGGAGAGAGGCACCCAGGTGATGAGATCGTATCGCCCGTCCAAATGATCATGGACACACTGGGCCACCAATTTGCCGTATACTTTATGATAGCCACGGCGTCCTTTGAATTTGTACCGGTGGATGGAATCCCGCACCTTAGCCTGATAGCGCAGCGGCGCGGCACACAGAGAGAAAAATTCCCCTGTCAGTTCCGCTTCGCCGTCGGTGAGCCAGGGCAGTTCCCGCTGGCAGCGCCGGCAGAAGCCGCTTTCGCCGGAGTCCAGCACCTTCCCGCAGAACACACACTTGGGCGGGAAGAGCAGGTCCAGCACAAAGCCCAGCGGCCCGCTCATTTTGATCCCTCCGCCGGAATCGGCCCGTGCTCCTTTTCAAATTCCCGGATGCAGCTTTGGATCAGATAATGCGCCTGTCCATTGATGGTTCTGCCCTCATAAGATGCGATGTACCGCAATTTCTGATGGATCTCAGGCGTGACCCGTAAGCCAATGTGTTTGACTTCTTTTCCCATGTCTTTCACACCTCCATCCTGCTTTGCGTGCGATTGCACGCATCCTGGATATATAGTATGAAAGTTTGCATGGAATATGGGAAAGTGCACAAAATTGCACGCACAAAATTCGACTAGATGGGATGGGCGGGCGGGTGTGGGCGCCCGCCCCTACAAACAGACTTCCAAGATTGATGTAGGGGCCGATGTCCTCATCGGCCCGTCCCCAGGGGGGTACATCCAATAGGGGGGAGACCGCAGTCTCCCCCCTGATTGGTCGTTTTAAGGAGAGGGGATTTCAAAGGGGAGAGGGAAATCGAAATCCCTCTCCCCTTTGACGGTTCTTTGGTGCCTTTCTGTCCGCACAGAAAGGCACTCGCCCAACAGGGCGAAACTATTTGGAACTAATCGGCTTAATCTCCAACGCTCTTCTGAAAATGGTCGCACCAGGGCCGCAGGGTACAGTTTTGGCAGTCGGGCCGCCGGGCCACGCACACCGCCCGGCCGTGAAGCACCATCCGATGGCAGAAGTCGCTGGATTCCTCCGGGGGAAGGATCTTACGCAGCTGCATCTCGGTTTTAACCGGGTCCTTGGTGCCGTCGGTGAGGCCCAGCAGGCCGGTAATGCGGATGCAGTGGGTATCTGCCACCACCACGCCGGGGGTCTTATATACGTCGCCCAGGATCAGGTTGGCGGTTTTGCGGCCCACGCCGGGCAGCTTCAGCAGGTCCTCCATATTGTCGGGCACCACGCCGCCGTACACATCCACCAGCATCCGGGCGGCGGCCACGATGTCCCGGGCCTTGGCCCGGAAGAAGCCGGTGGAGTGGATGTAGGTCTCCACCTCGCTGACGTCGGCCTCCGCCAGAGACTCCAGGGTGGGGAAGCGGGCGTACAGGGCGGGCGTGACCATATTGACCCGCTCATCGGTGCACTGGGCAGCCAGACGGACGGCGAAGAGCAGCTCATAGGGCTTGGGATATTGCAGGGAACACAGGGCGTCGGGGTAGAGGCGCTTGAGCTCCTCCACAATGGCAATGACATCCTGATGGTCTTTCATAGGATCACCTCGTTAGACAATATAACACACAACGCAGCAAAAAACGAGAGGGTTTTTCCTATGGTGACGATTGTAATTTTGGGAATCATCCGGTATAATGAGTTAAATCGCTAAAATTTTGAAAGGTGGCGACAGACATTGGTCAAGGATATCATGGAGTTTCTTACCGCCCAGGACCCGGAGGTAGGTCAGGCCGTTGAGGCGGAGTACGCCCGGCAGCAGCGCAACATTGAGCTCATCGCCTCTGAGAACTTCGTCAGCCAGGCGGTGCTGGCCGCGGCGGGCACGGTGCTCACCAATAAATATGCCGAGGGCTATCCCGGCAAGCGGTACTACGGCGGCTGCCAGTGCGTGGACGTGGTGGAGGAGATCGCCCGCAAGCGGGCCTGCCAGCTCTTCGGAGCCGACCACGCCAATGTGCAGCCCCACTGCGGCGCCAACGCCAATTTCGCGGTCTATCAGGCTCTGTGCGAGCACGGCGACACCGTGCTGGGCATGGATCTGGCCAACGGCGGCCACCTGACCCACGGCTCTCCCGTCAACTTCTCCGGCAAGAACTACAACATGGTGGCCTATGGGGTCAACGAGCAGGGCTATATCGACTACGACCAGGTCCGGGATCTGGCCAAGAAGCATCAGCCCAAGATGATCCTGGCCGGCGCTTCCGCCTACCCCCGCGTCATCGACTTCAAGACCTTTGCCGACATCGCCCATGAGGTGGGAGCCTACCTCTTCGTGGATATGGCTCACATCGCCGGTCTGGTGGCCGCCGGGCTCCATCCCAACCCGGTGCCCTACGCCGACGTGGTGACCACCACCACCCACAAGACCCTCCGGGGACCCAGAGGCGGCATGATCCTGTGCAAGGAGGAGCTGGCCAAGAAGATCGACTCCGCCATTTTCCCCGGCAGCCAGGGCGGCCCTCTGGAGCACATCATCGCCGCCAAGGCGGTGGCTCTGGGCGAGGCCCTCAAGCCCGAGTTCAAGACCTACCAGCAGCAGATCGTGAAGAACGCCGCCGCTCTGGCGGACGCCCTGCTGAAGGAGGGCTTCGACCTGGTGTCCGGCGGCACCGACAACCACCTGATGCTGGTGGACCTGCGGCCTGCCCACCTCACCGGCAAGGAGATGGAGCACCGGCTGGACGAGGTCAACATCACCGTCAACAAGAACGCCATCCCCAATGACCCCGAGAAGCCCTTCGTCACCTCCGGTATCCGGGTGGGTACTCCCGCCGCCACCAGCCGGGGCTTTGTGGAGGAGGACATGAAGGTCATTGCCCAGGTCATGTGGCAGACCGCCACCAACTTCGAGGACAACCAGGAGAACCTGCGTGCCCAGGTGGCCCAGCTCACTGCAAAATACCCCCTGTACGAATAAGCACTATTTACAAGGCCGCCTTCGGGCGGCCTTGTTGCGTTTCTCCTTATTTCTGCTTGACAGTTCAATTGATATGTGGTAAATTTATCACAAGATGAGCGAAATACATCACATAAAAGAGGAGGGAATGAGATGCGGTCCAAACGATGGTATGGACTGATCGGCTTACTGTCTCTGCTGGGTTTTGTGGGGGTATTTACACCGGAGCGAGCCTTCCTGGGCTTCTTTGCGTTTGCGGTGGACTTCCAGTATTTTTTCATCCGGGCGGATGAAATGGAGACAGGACGCATTCAGCGCTCCGCCGCCCTGGGCTTTTTTGCGGGCATGACGGTTTCTGTAGCGGCAGCCCTTGGGTGTTTACTGCTGGGGGATAGCTCTAAAGAAGGGCTGTATCCGGCCTTTGCCATGGGCTGGGGCGTGGCGGTGGCGGTATATGCCCTGTCCGGATTTTGGTGGAGCTGTAAAGAATGGTGGTACACCCGGACATGATATACAATCGGATCAAGGAACATAGGGCCCGGCTGAACCTCAGTCAGGAGGAGCTGGCCAGGATAGTGGGGGTCCGGCGGGAGACTATCAGCAATCTGGAAAAGGGGAAGTACAATCCTTCTCTGGTACTGGCCTGGAACATTGCTCAAGTATTTGGCGTATCCATTGAGGAGGTCTTTACCGTTACAGAGGAATAGATGCAGTTTCTCTTTAAGGTCAATCAAAGGTATGCTAGAATGGAGTGGAAGTAATTCTGCTCCATTCTGCTTTATAATGTTGTTTCTAAAATTTTTATAAAAATCCTGTCACAAATGCCCCGGCTGAAGTGTTTTTGTAGTAGAATACCATTAGAGAGTCTAAATAGAAAGGAAGGTCATGCTCATGAAACGGATTGCATCTCTGGCCCTTTCCCTGGTACTGCTGCTGGGCTGTCTGCCCGCTGCCATGGCGGTGGAGGACGGCCCCTCTCCCTGGGCGGAAGAGGAGGTGAGCCGTGCGGTGGAGGTTGGCCTGGTGCCCCAGTCCCTTCAGGAGGATTGGCAGCAGCCTATGACCCGAGGCGAGTTTGCCATGATGGTCATCCGCTATCTGGCCGTGACCTATGACCGCACCGATGAGCAGCTGGTCAACGACTATATGACCTACTGCCCCGACCGCAACGGCGAATTCTGGGGGGAGGAGGACTTCGGCGACGGGCTGACTTGGTGGCAGCGGTTCTCCGACGAGAAGAGCGGCTCCTGCTTCACAGATCTGCCCACGGGAGAGCAGCGAGGCTATATCCAGGCTGCCTACCACATGGGCCTGGTCAACGGCAAGGGGGACGGCACCCTCTATGACCCGGAGGGTACCATTACCCGGCAGGAGGCGGCCTGTCTGTTGGCCCGGGTCTATCAGAAGCTGGACCCGGAGGACCATCGGATTGCGCTGTACAGCGGCTATACCGACTATAGCGAAATGGCCACCTGGGCCATAGACAGCATTGCTTCTGTGGTGGGACTGGACATCATGGGAAGCACCTCTGCTTCCGCGCTGACCTTTGACCCGCTGGGCACCTACAGCCGGGAGCAGGCGGCAGTTACCTTCCTGCGGCTGTATGAGGACGCCCCGGTGAGTGCCGCCAAGGGCAACGTGATCAAGCTGGAGGAGGCGGCCTATCAGCAGGAGCTGTGGGAGGTGTTCCACAAGGGTGACCCCGGCACCAACATCCCGGGGTTCCAGGCAGATACGCCCTGGGGCACCGTCCTGGCCATCCGCCACCGGAACATGATGCATTTTTCCGAGGAACTGCTGGTTATTTACCGGGATGGACGGGTGCAGGTGCTGTCGGCGGCCAAGATGGGCTCTGACTGGTCGGTGAACGACAGCCAGGACACGTTTTCTTACACGGTAGACGGGGTGCAGTACCAGCTGGACCTGACAACCAGGCAGGTGACTCAGCGCTCCGGGAGCTGAAACATCCCGTGGGACGGGAATTTTCCCGCCCCGTTCCCTTTACGAATACTCGAACGCGTGTTAGAATGGAGCGGAAGTAATTCCGCTCCATTCTGCTTGGACTGAGGAAGGAACCTCCGGGGTTAAGGTTTCGGAGGGAAAGATAGTGTGAAAGAAAACCGTCAGGGTTGTCTTTCGCATTCAGTCAAATACATTTTGAACCTTTGTGAAAGGTTCAAAATGGCATGGAGCGGAAGTAATTCCGCTCCATTCTGCTTTTAAGGGAGGTCGTTCCCATGACATACCGGCCTTTGGCGGACGAGACCCGGCCCCAGTCTCTGGACGAGGTGGTGGGCCAGCGCCACATATTGGGGGAGGGAGGGCTGCTCCGCCGCATCATTGAGGGAGGCAATATCCCCAATCTGGTGTTTTACGGCCCATCGGGCACCGGCAAGACCACGGTGGCCAACATCATCGCCAAGCGCACCAACCGACCCCTCCACCGGCTCAATGCCACCACCGCCTCCATCTCCGACATCAAGGAGATTATGGCTCAGATCGGCACCATGCTGGCCCCCGACGGGGTGTTGCTCTATCTGGATGAGATCCAGTACTTCAATAAAAAGCAGCAGCAGTCCCTGCTGGAGTTCATGGAGAACGGCAAGATCACCCTCATCGCTTCTACCACCGAGAATCCTTACTTCTATGTCTACAACGCGGTGCTCAGCCGCTCCAGCGTCTTTGAGTTCAAGCCCCTCACTGCCGCCGACGTGCTGCCTGCCGTGGAGCGGGGCATCAGGCTCATGGGGGAGCGGCTGGAGGGCGAGGTAGTTTGCGAGGAGGGCGTGAAGGAGCATATCGCCTCCGCCTGCGGCGGGGACGTGCGCAAGGCCATGAACGCGGTGGAACTGCTCCTCAACTCCGCCAAGCGGGAGCAAGGAAAGCTCCTTGTCACTTTGGCCGATGCTCAGACGGTGGCCCAGCGCTCTGCCATGCGGTATGACCGGGAGGGGGACGACCACTACGACATTGCCTCCGCCCTGATGAAGTCCCTCCGGGGCTCCGACCCGGATGCCGCCTGCCACTATCTGGCCCGGCTGCTGGAGGCGGGGGACCTGATCACCGCCATCCGGCGGCTGCTGTGCTCGGCCAGCGAGGACGTGGGCATGGCCTATCCCCAGGCGGCCCTCATCGTTAAGGCTCTGGTGGACAACGCCCTCCAGCTGGGTCTGCCTGAGGCACGGCTGCCGTTGGCCCAAGCGGCCATCCTGCTGGCCACCGCCCCCAAATCTAACTCGGTGTACAAGGCTATTGCCGCTGCCCAGGCTGACATCCGCAAGGGCAAGACGGGGGACTATCCCCGGCACCTCCAGAACGTCCACGCCGATTCGGCGGGGATGGAGCGGGAGCAGGGGTACCTCTACCCCCACGATTTCCCCAACCACTGGGTGAAACAGCAGTACCTGCCCGACGCCCTGGCGGGCAGTCACTATTATCAGTACGGAGACAACAAGGTGGAACAGGCTGCCAAACGGTACTGGGACGCCATCATGGGGGACAAACCCTAAATCGGGTTGTCCGCATAAACCGCCGCTCTGCCGCATATAGATAGCCCACACTCATACAGAAGGGATGCGGGCCGGCATGAGAGAGCAGCGAAGCAGGGTTGCCAGCAGAAGAACGGGACAAAAGAAGGGAAAAACAGTGCTGGGCCCACGGGAGAGGCGGCGGATCACCCAGCTGGTGGTCTGTCTGGCACTGTTTTTGGCGGTATTTATCGGAAAAGGGATCTTCCCGGAGCGGATCGCCGACCTGCGGGAGCAGGTGCTGGGCCTGCTGCGGGGAGACACGGATTTTCAGGCGGTCTTTGCCGACCTGGGCCAGTCTATCTCCAAGGGAGAGCCGATGTTGGATACCCTGGGGGATGCCTGGAGCCAGATGCTGGGCAGGGAGGAGGCCAAGCCCAGCGGGGCGGCGGGGGAGAACGCCCTCTATGCTGCCCAGGCTGCCTGGCTCAGCGGCTTTGGCCGTCAGGAAGGCACCGGGACCCTGGGGCTGAAGATTGACCCCCAGGCTACCCCGGCGGTGGCCGCCACACCGGCGCCCCAGCCGGAGGTCACCCCAGAGCCGACTCCCACTCCTGAACCGGCGGTGGAGCACGTGGACTATACCGGTCCCGCTCTGCCGGACAACACCTCCATGGATAAGTACCGGCTGGATGTGGGGGAGACAGTGAGCCCGGTGATGGGGGTGCTCACCTCACCCTTTGGCTGGCGGGAGCACCCGGTGGACGGGGAGGAGAAGTTCCACAACGGGGTGGATCTGGCAGTGAACACCGGCACCCAGGTCAAGGCCTTTGCCGACGGGGTGGTAGACTATATCGGCGACGACCCCGATCAGTACGGCCTCTATCTCCAGATCAGCCACGCCAACGGGGTGAAGAGCTTTTACGCCCATTGCAGTCAGCTGCTGGTCAGTCAGGGCCAGACGGTGAAGGCAGGGGACACGGTGGCCCTGTCCGGCGACACCGGCAACACCACCGGACCCCATTTGCATCTGGAGCTGCGGTTCAACGGGGTGCGGATCAATCCCATCTACTATATCGAGACCAACTGAATGAGATGGGGGCGTGTGGAGATCACGGCAGGGGCCCTGCTGCTGTGGGCCCTGCTGTACTATCTGGACAGCGGGGGGGTGGTGCCCCAGGCTTTGGCGGCCTGCGCCCTCCATGAGCTGGGCCATTATGCCGCCATCCGGCTGCTGGGAGGCAGAGTGGCCCGGCTGAAACTCTCCTGCGTGGGGGCGGAGATGGCCCTGTCTGCACGCTGTCCCCTGGGCCCCGCCCGGGAGCTGGCGGCCGCCCTGGCCGGACCGGCGGTCAATCTGCTGTGCGCCTGGCTCTGTTCAGGACTGGGGGAGGCCTGGTGGTGCTTTACCGGCCTTCATCTGGCTCTGGGCCTGTTTAATCTGCTGCCGGTGGGGCCGCTGGACGGAGGCCGGGCGCTGAGCTGCCTGCTGACCCTGGCGGGCAGGGAGGACTGGGCACAGCCGGTGGTGGGCCTGCTTTCCGTTGGGCTGTCCATGGGCCTGACTATGGGGGCTCTGCTGCTGTGGCGGGTAGGGGAGGGCAACCTGACCTTGCTGCTGGTTGCTCTGTGGCTGTCCGCCATCCCGCTGCGGAAAACCAAGAAAAAATGAAAAATCTGCTTGCAATTTGTGGTGGGGCATGATATAATACCTCGGACTCAATAAAGGGCGGTCCTCTGCGGCTGCTGTCCAGAGAAGGACGGCGGGAATATGGCCGGTAAGAACGCCTATCAACAGGAGGAAAATCAAATGGATCTTATGCAGGCTTTCAGCGCCAAGTATCAGAAGGCTGAGCCCCCCGTGGCCAATGTGGGCGACACCGTCCGTGTGCACGTGCACATCAAGGAAGGCAACCGCGAGCGTATCCAGGTCTTTGAGGGCACCGTGATCGCCAAGAAGCACGGCGGCATCGAGGAGACCATCACTGTTCGCCGCGTGTCCTACGGCGTCGGTGTGGAGAAGGTGTTCCCCATCCACGCTCCCGCTGTGGACAAGATCGAGATCGTCCGCAAGGGTAAGGTGCGCCGCGCCAAGCTGTATTATCTGCGTGACCGCGTGGGTAAGAGCGCCAAGGTTAAGGAGCGCATCTAATCGCATTGGATTTATCCGAAAAAGGAGAGAGGCAGCTGCCTCTCTCTTTTTTTATGTCTAAAAGTGGTTAGAATATGCAAACTATTTGCCATCTTGCACAAAAATGCATTTCTAAATTGAGAACGACGAAGTTTGATATTCTTGTTTTGGTTATAATTCATAAAGAAACTGAAATATTTTTAAGGTTTTTAAATGGTTTCAGACAGAATAGAGGAATACAGAGGCATAAATGGACTTTTGAAAAACCGTCTTGCAAAAGAAAATGCTTCATGGTACGCTACAGGCAAGAGCAAGAGGAAAGGAGGATAGGCCCAATCGCACACACCGGGAAACTGAGAAAGAAGAATCAAATAGGAGGCGAAATTCATGTCACGCAAAGGCTTTGGACGCATTCTTGGCACGATTTTGGCACTTACCATGCTTCTCTCCATCTTCCCCGCCTCTGCGGCCGGCCCTGAGCCCGCCGACAGTGTGTACCGCAACGGCAAAATCTATACTGTAAACGAGGATTTCACGGTGGTCAGCGCCATCGCCGTCAAGGGCGACCGCCTGGTATATGTGGGCGATGAGGCCGGCGTGGAGGCCTACATCGGCGCCGATACCAAGGTGGTGGATCTGGGCGGTAAAACCGTCATTCCCGGCCTGGTGGAGGGCCATATGCACGTTACCGGTCTGGGCAGCAGTTTGATGAATCTGGACTGCTTCTGGATGCCCAAGCAGACCATTCTGGATCTGGTAAAGGCGGCGGCCGAGCAGGCCGAGCCCGGTGAGTGGATCCAGGGACGGGGCTGGATGAACACCGTTTGGGAGAACACGGACTATCCCACCAAGGAGGAGCTGGACGCGGTGGCGCCCAACAATCCCGTGTTCCTTACCCGGGCCTGCGGCCATATGGGCTGGGCCAACAGCATGGCACTGGAGCTGGGCGGCATTACCAAGGATACCCCCAACCCCCAGGGCGGCGAGTATCTGAAGGATGAAAACGGCGAGCTGCTGGGCTGCATGACCGACACCGCCATGAATCCTATCCGGGCTCAGATCCCTGAGCTGACCCTGGAGCAGCAGCGGCAGGGCCTGCTGAAGGCCCAGGAGCAGCTGTTCTCCTACGGTCTCACCTCCGCCATGGACGCCGGCAACAGCATTGAGGTGTATGAGGAGGTCTTTGGGCCACTGTACGAGTCCGGCCAGCTGAAGCTGCGGGTGTACGGCATGATCTCCCACACCGCCGCCGACAATGAAACCGCTCAGTATCTGAAGGACCATCCCATTGATCCGGATAACTATGAGCTGCTATATAACAACCATCTCAGCCTGCGCTGCGTCAAGATGTTTGCCGACGGCTCTCTGGGCGCCCGCTCCGCCGCCATGTTGGAGCCCTACAGCGACCGGGATGACCACATCGGCGACTACCGCTATACCCAGGAGGAGATTGACCCCATCGTCAAGGTGGCCTATGACGCCGGCTACCAGGTTGCCACCCACGCCATCGGCGACGGCGCCAACCATCAGGTGATCAACGCCTACGAGGCGGCCATCAAGGCCAACCCCAGAGAGGACCACCGCCTGCGCATCGAGCACTTCCAGATCGTGGCTCCCGAGGATATCGATCGGGCTCTGGAACTGGGTATCCTGCCCTCCATGCAGACCACCCATGCTACCTCCGATATGCTGGTAGCCGAGGACCGTGTGGGTTCCGAGCGCATCAAGACCTCCTATGCCTGGCGCACCATCCTGGATAAGGGCGGCATCATCCCCAACGGCTCCGACGCTCCCGTGGAGCTGGTCAACCCCTATCATGGTCTGTATGCTGCTGTCACCCGCTGCAACCGTCTGGGCTCCCCTGAGGGCGGCTGGCACATGGAGCAGGCTATGACCCGCGAGGAGGCTCTGCGCTCCTTCACCAACTGGTCCGCCTATGCCGAGTTCAATGAGGATATCAAGGGCTCTCTGGAGGTTGGCAAGCTGGCCGACTTCGTGGTGCTGGACCGCGATATTATGACCTGCCCCGAGGAGGATATCAAGGACACCCAGGCCCTGATGACGGTTTCTGGCGGCGAGGTAGTCTTTACCCGGGACAACAGCAAGCCCACCATTATGTGGAACGGCCTGCCCCTGACCTTTAACAGCCCCTTCTACACCGAACCCGGCACGATCTATGCGCCGCTGAGCGATCTGGCCAACGGCCTGACCGCCACTGTGACCCGGGACGGCTCCAAGGCCACCATCACTGTGGAGGACAAGACCGCTGAGGTGGAGATCAAGACCGTCAACGGTGTGGAGTATGTGGGTGTGCGCGCCCTCTTTGAGGGTCTGGGCCGCAACGTGACCTGGTACGGCCTCAGCTCCTGTGTCTCTGTCGGCTGGCTCAAGTAAATTCTCTGTTCCGCAAAGCGGCTCCGGATTGATCCGGAGCCGCTTTTTTGTGCGTGTTTGCTCTTTTCAAACTACTATATCTTGTGTATAATGGAGCATAAAATTGATTCTAACCGAACCAAAGGAGGCGGGAGCATGAATATCCAATGGTATCCCGGCCATATGACAAAGACCCGGCGGCAGATCCAGGCGGACCTGAAGCTGGTGGACCTGGTGGCGGAGATCATCGACGCCCGCATCCCCATTTCCAGCCGCAACCCGGATATCGATGAGATCGTGGGCGATAAGCCCCGGCTCATCATCCTTAACCGGGCGGATCAGGCCGACCCGGCCATGAATAAGGTGTGGGGGGACTGGTTCCGCCAGCGGGGCTGGTGGGTCATGGAGACCAACGCCCGGGACGGCAAGGGAGTCAACCAGTTCTCCACCGCCATTAAGTCTGCCCTGAGGGACAAGATCGAGCAGTGGAAAGCCAAGGGCCTGGTGGGCCGCCCTGTGCGGGCCATGGTGGTGGGGGTGCCCAACGTGGGCAAGTCCACCTTCATCAATCAGGTGGCCAAAAAGAAGTCCGCCAAGGCGGGCAACAAGCCCGGCGTCACCCGGGGCAAGCAGTGGGTCAACGTGGACCCGGGCCTGGACCTGCTGGACACCCCCGGCATTCTCTGGCCCAAGTTTGAGGACGAGATCACCGGAATGCACCTGGCCTTTACCGGGGCGGTGAAGGATGAAATCATGGACCGGGAGACCCTGGCCTGCCACCTGATGGAGATTTTGGGACAGCGGTATCCCCAGGCCATCACCGACCGCTACAAGGTGGAGCCCCAGCCCGGCCTGGCTGGTTGGGAGCTGCTGGAGGCCTGCGGCCGCAAGCGGGGCTTCTTGATCTCCGGCGGCGAGGTGGACACCGAGCGTATGGCACGGGTGCTGCTGGAGGAGTACCGCAGTGGCAAGCTGGGTAACTTTACTCTGGAGACTCCTCAAGAGGTGTAAAGGAGATATACTGTATGGATCTGTGGGAACTGGAGCGGGACTGCTGGGCCCAGGGCCATGAACTGGTGTGCGGATGCGACGAAGCGGGAGCTGGTCCACTGGCCGGTCGGGTGTACGCCGCTGCGGTGATCCTGCCCCGGGAGTTGGTGATCCCCGGCCTCAATGACTCCAAAAAGCTGACTCCTAAAAAGCGGGATCAGCTCTACGATCTGATTATAGAGCAGGCCCAGGCCTGGAGCGTGGCATGGGTAGAGGCAGAGGAGATTGATGAAACCGATATCCTCAGCGCCCGGATGAACGCCATGCAGCGGGCCATTGACGGCTTGAGCGTCAAGCCCGACTTCGCCCTAATCGACGGTAACCGGGACTATGGAAAGCACGGAGCCGTCACCACGCCCCACGCAACAGTTGTAAAGGGAGATTCCCTGTCGGCATCTATTGCCGCCGCCTCCATTCTGGCCAAGGTGAGCCGGGACCGGTACATGGAGGAGATGGCGAAACAGTACCCCCAGTACGCCTTTGAGCAGCACAAGGGATACCCTACAAAACTCCACTATGAGCGGCTGCGGCAGTACGGGCCCTGTCCCATCCACCGCCGCACCTTCCTGAAAAAGCTATGAGCGGGGGAGAGGCCAAGCTGCTGGGCCGTTGGGGGGAGGCCAAGGCGGCGGAGCAGCTGCGGCAGCGGGGTTATACCATCGTTGCCGCCGGTTATCACTGCCGGTTTGGAGAAATCGACCTGATTGCAACGACTGACAAGTATTTATGCTTTATAGAAGTGAAGCTGCGGAAGAATGATTCCTTCGCCCCCGGGCGGGCGGCGGTGGACCGGTGGAAGCAGCAGAAGCTGCGGACCACGGCGGAGTGCTGGCTGGCGGAGCACCCTGACATGGGGCTTCAGCCCCGGTTCGACGTGGCGGAGCTGTACGCGCCCCAAGGCATGGCTACCCGGGAACCGGAGTTTCACTATTGGGAAAATGCGTTTTAAAGGAGGCGGGTGCCTTGCCGGAGATCGACGTCTTTGACGGACACTGTGATACGGTGCTGAAATGCTGCCTGGAGGGGGGCGGCTTTGGCCGCAATTCCTATCATGTGGATCTGGAGCGGGGGAGAGCCTTCCGCCGGTACGCTCAATTCTTTGCCCTCTTTGGTCAGCCGGAGGATTTCCCCGGGCTTACACCCCGGGAGACCTTTGAGCGGGAATACCAGCTCTTTTCCCGGGAAATGGAGGCCAACGCCTCTGTGATTGCCCACTGCCGGACGGCAGAGGAGGCGGAGAAGGCCTTCGCCGCCGGGAAGATGGCCGCCTTCCTGTCTGTAGAGGGGGCAGAGCTGCTGGACTGTTCTGTGGAACGGCTGGAGGAGGCCTGTGCTTTGGGTGTCCGGGCGGTCAATCCCACCTGGAACCGGGCCAACGCTCTGGGCGGCACCAACGCAGAGGACACCGACAAGGGCTTGACCGTTCAGGGAAAGGCCTTTGTCCGCAAAGCGGAGGAGCTGGGAGTGCTGGTGGATGTGTCCCATCTGTCCGACCCGGGCTTCTGGGATGTGGCGGATACCCTGTCCGGTCCCTTTTTTGCCAGTCATTCCAACAGCCGGTCTGCGTTTTCTCATCCCCGGAACTTGACCGACGAGCAATTTACTGCCATAATAGAGCATGGCGGCGTGGCGGGACTGAACCTCTACGCTGAGTTTGTGGGCGGTAAGGCGGATCTGGAGGCCATTGCCGCCCATCTGGACCACTGGCTGGAGCTGGGGGGCGAGAAAAACATCGCCCTGGGGGGCGATCTGGACGGATGCAGCCCCCTGGCCGGCAGCATGGCCGGAGTCCAGGACTATGAACGACTTTACCACTTCCTGCTGGAGCGGGGTTACTCCACGTCTCTGCTGCAGGATCTGTTCTTCAATAATCTGATGAGGGTAGTGAGCAAAGTATGTACTATGTAAGCACGAGAAACAAACAGGACCGCTGCACCGCAGCTCAGGCCATTGCCCGGGGACTGGCCGCCGACGGCGGCCTCATGACCCCCGAGGTGTTCCCCAAGCTGTCTCCCAACGGCCTGAATACCATGCGGGATATGTCCTACCAGCAGCGGGCGGTCTTTGTGATGAACTCCTATCTGGACGACTTCACCTCCTCCGAGCTGACCTCCTTTGCCAGCAAGGCCTACGGCGGCGCCAAGTTTGACGTACCTGAGGTGGCTCCCGTCCGGCAGGTGGACGACAAGACCTACTGCTTGGAACTGTGGCACGGCCCCACCTGCGCCTTCAAGGACATGGCGCTGCAGATGCTGCCTTACCTGCTCACCGCCTCCCTGAAGAAGAATCAGGAGTCCAAGACGGTGTGCATTCTGGTGGCCACCTCCGGCGACACCGGTAAGGCTGCCCTGGAGGGCTTCCGGGACGTGGACCGCACCCGCATTCTGGTGTTCTATCCCAAGGACGGCGTGTCTGCTATCCAGGAGCTGCAGATGAACACCCAGGAGGGCGGCAACGTGGGAGTCTGCTCCGTAGTGGGCAACTTTGACGACGCCCAGACCGGCGTGAAGAAACTCTTCTCCGACGAGGCCCTGCGGGAGCAGCTGGCAGAGCGGGAGTATTTCCTGTCCTCCGCCAACTCCATCAACTGGGGCCGGGTGCTTCCTCAGATCGTCTACTATATCTCGGCCTACTGCGACCTGCTGCGAGACGAGAAGATCAACAAGGGGGACCCCATTAACGTCTGCGTCCCCACCGGCAACTTCGGCAACATCCTGGCGGCCTACTACGCCAAGGAGATGGGCGTGCCCATCAACAAGCTGATTTGCGCCTCCAATGCCAACAACGTGCTCACTGACTTTATCCGCACCGGTCAGTACGACCGCAACCGCACCTTCTACAATACGATGTCCCCCTCCATGGACATCCTGATCTCCTCCAACCTGGAGCGGATGCTCTTTGCCCTGAGCAACCATGACGATGCCGAGGTGCGGGGCTATATGAACCAGCTGAACACCGTGGGAATGTATAAGGTAAGCCCCGCCATCCAGACCAAGCTCAGCCGCATCTTTGCCGCCGGCTGCTGTGATGATGCCCAGACCCAGAAGGTCATCGGTCAGATGTGGCAGGAGCACAAATATCTCATTGATCCCCACACCGCCGTGGCCTTCGACGTGCTGGATCAGTACCGGAAGGAGACCGGCGACGAGACGCCCGCCGTGGTGGTGTCTACCGCCAGCCCCTTCAAGTTCTGCGACAGCGTGCTGGGCGCCCTGGGCGTCACCGAGCTGGCGGAGGGGACCGCTATCCTGGATCAGCTGGCCGAGCTCACCGGTGTGCCTGTGCCTGCTCCTCTGGCTGCCCTCAAGAACAAGAGCGTGCGGTTCAGCCAGACCGTCTCCAAGGAGCACATGGTGGACCAAGTGCTGGAGATGCTCAAGTAAATGGCCCTGTTTGTCATTGGCGATACCCACCTCTCCCTGGCCTCCAACAAGCCCATGGATGTATTTGGCGGCGGCTGGGAGGGCTATGTGGACAAGCTGCGGGAGGGCTTTCAGGCGGTAGGCCCGGAGGACACGGTGGTGCTGTGCGGCGATCTGTCCTGGGGCATGAGCCTGGAGGAGGCGGAGGCCGACTTTGCCTTTCTGGACAGCCTGCCCGGCGTCCGCAAGCTGATGCTCAAGGGCAACCATGACTACTGGTGGAATACCGCATCCAAGATGAACCGCTTTTTTGCAGAGAAGGGCTTTTCTACCCTGAAGATCCTCCACAACAACTGCTACGAATACGGTGAGTACGCTCTGTGCGGCACCCGGGGCTGGTTTTACGAGGAAAAAGGGGACCAGAAGGTGTTCAACCGGGAACTGATCCGGCTGGAGGCCTCTTTAAAGGCGGCGGGGGAGAGGAAGAAGCTGTGTTTTCTCCACTACCCGCCCCTGTATCAGGGCTACCGCTGTGCGGAGATCATCGCACTGCTTGAAAAGTATGAGGTGGAGGCCTGTTATTACGGCCATCTGCACGGCGGAAGCCACCGTTTGGCGGTGGAAGGAAAGTACGGTCCGGTGGTCTATCATCTGGTGGCGGCGGACTATGTGGGGTTCCAGCCTCAAAAAATCCTGGAATAATTGAAAAAAACTATGGCAATTTCCGCGCACATCTGATAATATATAACGGATAACGCGAAAGCTGCCCCGTCCTGGACCCCTGTCCGGGCCCCGGGGCTGACAGGAGGAAGTTAACAAGATGAATGTCAAAAGCGTCGAGAAGCAGGAAAAGAGCGCCGTTCAGCTGGTCATCGAGATCGGCGGCGAGGAGTTTGAGGCCGCGGTCCAGAAGGCTTATCTGAAGCAGCGCAACAAGATCAACGTGCCCGGCTTCCGGAAGGGCAAGGCTCCCCGGAAGATCATCGAGGGTATGTTCGGCTCCGGCGTGTTCTATGAAGATGCCATCAATGAGCTCTATCCCAAGGCCTATGCCGATGCCGTGGAGCAGGAGAAGCTGGACGTGGTGTCCTGGCCCAACGTGGAGGTTCTGGAGGCCGGCAAGGACGGCCTGACCTTCAAGGCCACCGTCACCGTCCGTCCTGAGGTGAAGCTGGGCGAGTACAAGGGCCTCACTGCTGAGAAGGAAGAGGTCAAGATCACCGACGAGGATATCGACAACGAGCTCAAGCCCTACATCAACCGCGCCAGCCGTATGGTGACCGTGGAGCGTGAGGCTCAGAACGGCGACACCGTGGTCATCGACTTCGAGGGCTTCAAGGACGGCGTTCCCTTCGACGGCGGCAAGGCCGAGGGCCACAGCCTGGAGCTGGGCTCCGGCGCCTTTATCCCCGGCTTTGAGGATCAGCTGGTTGGCACCAAGGCCGGCGACGAGAAGGACGTGAACGTCACCTTCCCCGAGGACTATCACGCCGAGGATCTGGCCGGCGCCCCCGTGGTGTTCAAGGTCAAGGTCCACGAGGTCAAGGAGAAGCAGCTGCCCACCGTGGACGACGAGTTTGCCAAGGACGTGTCCGAGTTTGACACCCTGGAGGCCTTCAAGAAGGACCTGGCCGACAAGCTGACCGAGCGCCGTGAGGCCCAGGCCAAGCGCGCCTTTGAGGCTGCTATCATGGAGCAGGTCATGGACAACATGGAGGTTGAGATCCCCGACGCCATGGTGGCCTACGAGACCGACCAGATGGTGGAGGATATGGCCCGCCGCATCCAGGCTCAGGGCATCCCCTTCGAGCAGTATATGGCTATGACCGGTATGACCATCGACATTGTCCGCTCTCAGGCCGCCGCCGCCGCCATGGAGCGGGTGCGTCGTGACCTGGCTCTGGGTGCCGTTGTGGCTGCTGAGAACATTGAGATCAGCGACGAGGACCTGGAGGCCGAGTACAAGCGTCTGGCCGACGAGTACCACATGGAGCTGGATCAGGTGAAGGCTGCCGCTCCCGCTGAGGACGTGAAGAAGGGCCTGGCCATCCAGAAGGCCGAGCAGGTCATCTATGACAGCGCCAAGGTGGGCAAGGCTCCCGCCAAGAAGAAGACCACCAAGAAGAAGGTCGAGGAGGCCGAGGGTGAGGCTGCCGAGGGCGAGGAGAAGCCCAAGAAGCGCCGCACCACCAAGAAGAAGACCGAGGAGGCTCCCGCTGAGGAGGCTCCCGCTCAGGAGAAAACTGAGGAATAAGACGCCGTGAGGCGGGCATACTTTGAGGTAAGCCTGCCCAAGGGTGGGGATGGTCCGGGGCCCGGGTCTCTGAGAGGGAGGCCCGGCGCCCCGACATCAGAATAAAGGAGTTTCGCAATCATGAGCTTAGTACCCTATGTAGTGGAGCAAACCAATCGGGGCGAGCGGTCCTACGACATTTTCTCCCGCCTGCTCAACGACCGCATCATCTTCCTGGGCGAGGAGGTCAATGCCACTACCGCCAGCCTGGTGGTAGCCCAGCTGCTCTACCTGGAGGCCCAGGACCCGGACAAGGACATTCAGTTCTATATCAACAGCCCCGGCGGCTCCGTCACCGATGGTATGGCCATCTATGATACCATGCAGTACATCAAGTGTGATGTATCCACCATCTGCATCGGTATGGCGGCCAGCATGGGGGCCTTCCTGCTCTCTTCCGGCGCCAAGGGCAAGCGCCTGGCACTGCCCAACGCGGAGATCATGATCCATCAGCCCTCCGCCGGCACCCAGGGCCAGATCACTGATATGGCCATCCACCTCAAGCGCCTGGAGATCATCAAGAAGCGTATGAACCAGATCCTGGCCGACAACACCGGTAAGAATGTAGCGGAAGTCACTGCCGCCTGTGAGCGCGACAACTTCATGTCCGCTGAGGAAGCCAAGGAGTTTGGCCTGATCGACAAGGTCATCTATTCCCGGTAATCTGCGGGGGAGCGGGGAGGAAACGCCCCGCTCCCTTTCCGGCTTTTTACCTGCTCCCATCTGCAACCAATCCAGAGTACGACGAGGTAACGATATGCCAAAAAACGACGAGCGCAAAAGCGTACGCTGTTCCTTTTGCGGCAAGCACCAGGACCAGGTGGCCCGCATCATTGCCGGCCCCGGGGCCTATATCTGCAATGAGTGCGTCCACCTGTGCATGAGCATTCTGGACGACAACTACGATCCGGAGGAGGCCCTGTCCCCCGATATCCCCGATGTGATTCCCACCCCCCGGGAGATCCGGGATGTGCTGGATCAGTATATCATCGGCCAGGAGGATGCCAAGGTGGCCCTGTCCGTGGCGGTATACAACCACTATAAGCGCATCTACTTCGGGGGCGGGGAGGATGTGGAGCTCCAGAAGAGCAACATCCTGCTCATGGGTCCCACCGGATGCGGCAAGACCCTGTTTGCCCAGACCCTGGCCCGCATCCTGAAGGTACCCTTCGCCATCGCCGACGCCACCACCCTCACCGAGGCGGGTTATGTGGGCGACGACGTGGAGAACATCCTGCTGCGTCTGGTCCAGGCCGCCGATTACGACATCGAGCTGGCCGAGCGGGGCATCATTTATGTGGATGAGATCGACAAGATCGCCCGCAAGAGTGAGAACACCTCCATCACCCGCGACGTGTCCGGCGAGGGTGTGCAGCAGGCCCTGCTGAAGATCCTGGAGGGTACCGTGGCCAACGTGCCCCCCCAGGGCGGCCGCAAGCACCCCCATCAGGAGTTCATCCAGATCAACACCAAGAACATCCTTTTCATCTGCGGCGGCGCCTTCGACGGCATGGAGAAGATCATCGAGCAGCGTCTGGACAAAAAGACCATCGGCTTCGGCGCCGAGATCCAGAGCAAGAAGGAGAAGGATACCGCCATCTTCAAGGAGGTTCAGCCCCACGACCTGCTGAAGTTCGGCATCATCCCCGAGCTGGTGGGCCGTCTGCCGGTGATTACCACCCTGAACGCCCTGGACAAGGACCAGCTGGTGCGTATCCTCACCGAGCCCAAAAACGCCCTGGTGAAGCAGTACCAGAAGCTGCTGGAGTACGATATGGTGGATCTCACCTTTGACGCCGCCGCCCTGGAGGCGGCTGCCGACAAGGCCATTGAGCGTGGCATCGGCGCCCGCGGCCTGCGGGCGGTGCTGGAGGAGGTCATGACCCAGGTCATGTATGACGTGCCTTCCGACCCCACCATTACCAAGGTGACCATCACCGCCGAGAGCGTCAAGGACCATGTGCCTCCCACGGTGGAGCACGACCCGGAGCGCACCCACCGGCCCAGGCTGGGCGGCGCGTCCCTCCGTGCCGAGCACGGCGGAAAATCCCCCAAGGGCAACGTGTCCTGAACAGAACAGCCATAAGACCAATATAGGAGACAGGAACCGGGAGACTGGGCAGGACCGGCCGCCCCCGGTCCTGTCTCCTGTTTCATATCCCCGAGAGGAGGGAAAACCATGCAAACCAATCTGCCCGCGGTCATGCCCGCCCTGGCCCTGCGGGGGCTGACCATTTTTCCCAATATGATGCTCCACTTTGACGTGGGCCGGGAGGCCTCCATCAAGGCCCTGGACGAGTCCATGACCTCCGGCCAGCCTATTTTCCTGGTAGCCCAGCGGGATCTGGCGGTGGAGGAACCCGAGGAGGCCGACTTGTACCGGGTGGGCACCATCAGCACGGTCCGGCAGATCCTCCGCCTGCCCGGCGGTAATGTGCGGGTGATGGTGGAGGGCGTCAGCCGCGGACGGCTCCAGTGCCTGACCCAGACCACGCCCTACTTCACCGCCCAGGTGGAGGAGATCCCGGAGGAGACCACCTTCCGCCGCTCTGCCCGCACCGAGGCGCTGATCCGTCAGACCTACGAGCTGTTTGAGAACTACATCGACCTGGCCCCCAAGATGACTCCCGACATTCTGCTGTCGGTGCTCTCCAGCGAGGAGCCGGGCTATATTGCCGACTACATCGCCCAGAACCTGCCCATGCGCACCGGGGACAAGCAGGCCATTCTGGAAGAGTTGCGCCCCGTCCGCCGGCTGGAGAAGCTGTGCCAGAACCTCCGCCGGGAGGTGGCTATCCTGGAGCTGGAGCACCAGATGCAGGACAAGGTGCGGGACCAGCTCACCCGAAGCCAGCGGGACTATGTGCTGCGGGAGCAGCTGAAGGTCATTCAGCAGGAGCTGGGGGAGGACGGCCAGGGGGACAGCGAGCTGGAGGAGTACCGCCAGCGCATTGCCCAGGCCAAGCTGCCCCAGGAGGTGGCGGACAAGCTGACCAAGGAGCTGGGCCGGCTGGAGAAGCAGCCCTTCGGCTCCGCCGAGGCTACCGTGCTGCGCAACTACCTGGATACCGTGCTGGAACTGCCCTGGGGCAAGTATACCAAAGAGCGGGTCAACGTGGAGGCCGCCCGGAAGGTGCTGGATGGGGACCACTACGGCCTGGAGAAGGTAAAGGAACGTATCCTGGAGTTCCTGGCCGTCAAGCAGCTTTCTCCCCAGATGAAAGGGCAGATCATCTGCCTGGTAGGCCCGCCCGGCGTGGGCAAGACCTCCATTGCCACCAGCGTGGCCCACGCCATTCATCGGAATATGGCCCGCATCTCTCTGGGCGGCGTCCACGACGAGGCTGAGATCCGGGGCCACCGCAAGACCTATGTGGGGGCTATGCCCGGCCGCATCATTGCCGCCATCAAGCAGGCCGACAGCTGCAATCCGTTGCTGCTGCTGGACGAGATCGACAAGCTGGGCAACGATCAGCGGGGCGATCCCGCCTCCGCGCTGCTGGAGGTGCTGGACGCCGAGCAGAACGCTACCTTCCGGGACCACTTCCTGGAGGTGCCCTTCGATCTGTCCGACGTGCTCTTCATCACCACCGCCAACACCCTGGACACCATCCCCAAGCCCCTGCTGGACCGGATGGAGGTCATTGAGCTGAGCAGCTACACCGACGAGGAGAAGGTGGAGATCGCCAAGCGCCACCTGATCCCCAAGCAGATCAAGCGCCACGGCCTGACAAAGGCCAAGTTCAAACTGTCCGACGACGCACTGCGTACCCTCATCCGGGGTTACACCCGGGAGTCCGGCGTGCGTATCCTGGAGCGGCAGATCGGCGCCCTGTGCCGTAAGGCCGCTATGCGCCTGGTGACAGGCACTGTAAAGTCGGTCAGCGTTACAGAGAAAAATCTGGAGGAGCTGTTGGGCATTCCCCGGTATCACCCCGACCACATCCCCCAGACCGAGCAGGTGGGCGTAGTCAATGGTTTGGCCTGGACCAGCGTGGGAGGAGAGATCCTGGAGGTGGAGGTGGCCGTGGTGCCCGGCACCGGCAAGGTGGAGCTTACCGGCAACCTGGGGGACGTGATGAAGGAGTCTGCCCACGCCGCCCTGACTTACATCCGCAGTCGGGCCGCCCAGCTGGGCATTGAGGCCGACTTCCACAAGACAAAGGATCTCCATATCCACTTCCCGGAGGGAGCGGTGCCCAAGGACGGCCCCTCCGCCGGTATCGCCATCACCACCGCCATGGTGTCCGCCCTCACCGGTATGCCGGTCAAGACGGAGCTTGCAATGACAGGCGAAGTTACTTTACGGGGTAGAGTGCTGCCCATCGGTGGTCTGAAAGAAAAGACCATGGCCGCCTACCGAAACGGGATCCGTACTGTGATTGTTCCGGCGGATAACGTGAAGGATCTGGAGGAGATCGATCCTACCGTCAAGGCGGGGCTGCGGTTTGTGCCTGTGGAGCAGGTGGATCAGGTGCTGGCTGAGGCCCTGGACCTGAAGGTATGTGAACCTGCCCAGCCGCTGGCCCAGCCCCACACCGGGACCCAGACCGCCGAGCGGCCCAATCTGCGCCAGTAAGACGGGGGCAAACCCCCGTCGCGCATACACATTTGGGAGGTAATTATGCCCATCAATCTGCAAAAAGCGGAATTTGTCCGCTCCGCCGCCAAGGCGTCTGACTTTCCCCGGGACCGGCTGGCCCAGGTGGCCTTTGCCGGCCGCTCCAACGTGGGCAAGTCCTCAGTGATCAACCGGCTCCTGAACCGGAAGAACTTTGCCCGGGTGGGCGCCGCCCCCGGCAAGACCACCCACATCAACTACTTCCTCATCGACTCCGCTTTCTATCTGGTGGACCTGCCGGGCTACGGCTATGCCAAGGTGTCCCTGGCGGAGAAGCAGCGGTGGGGCCGTCTCATGGAGGAGTGGTTTGCCGACAACTCCCTGATGACCCTGGGACTGATGATTGTGGACTCCCGCCACAAGCCCACTGCCGACGACTGCACCATGGCTCAGTGGTTCAAGAACAGCGGCAAGCCCTTTGCAGTGGTGGCCAACAAGCTGGACAAGCTGCGCAAGAGCGACATCGAGCCCAATCTGGCCCGCATCCGGGAGACCCTGGAGCTGGACGATGATGTAAAGGTGATTCCCTTTTCGGCCGAGAAGGGAGACGGCAAGCAGGAACTGCTCAATCTGATTCTGGATCATGCGGAGGGACTGGCATGAGATATGTGAAGCTGCTGCGGGACGGCAAGGGCGTATGGGGCGTACTCCAGGGGGACCTGGTGCGCACCCTGACCCGCCCGCCCTTTGAGGAGATCTGCTACGACGGGGAGAGCCTGCCCCTGGAGGCCTGCCGCCTGCTGGCCCCCTGCGAGGCCACCAAGATCGTGTGCGTGGGCAAGAACTACTATGACCACGCCGTGGAGATGGGGGAGGGGGTGCCCGAGCAGCCCATCCTCTTCCTGAAGGCCCCCAACACCCTCAACCACCCGGAGGGCACCGTCCACGCCCCCGCCTTTGTGGGGCGGCTGGACTATGAGGGGGAGCTGGCCTTCGTCATCCGCCGCCGGGCAAAGGATGTAAAGGCAGAGAACTTTGCAGACTATATCCTGGGCTACACCTGCCTCAACGACGTCACCGCCCGGGACGTGCAGAAGGGGGACGGCCAGTGGACCCGGGGCAAGAGCATGGACGGCTTTGCCCCCCTGGGCCCTGTGGTCACCGACGAGGTGGACCCCGCCGCCCTGGCCATCGAGACCCGGCTCAACGGGACGGTGGTGCAGCAGGGGAACACCAGCCAGTTCATGACGGCGGTGCCCCAGCTGCTGGCGTTCATCACCGCTTCCATGACTCTGGAGCCCGGCGACGTGGTGACCACCGGTACCCCAGCGGGCATCGGGCCCATGGCCCCCGGTGACACCGTGGAGGTGACCGTTCAGGGCATTGGTACCCTGCGGAACCACATCATCTGAGCAGAGGCCGGACCGGCTGGGCAAACCCGCCGGTCCGGCTTGTGTTTTTCGGGAAAATTTGATATAATCGGAATCAAATTATGAACAGAACTGAGGGGAAATGGAATGGAGCGGCGAATCGTGCTGGGGAAGATGCTCAACCTGCGGGATCTGGGCGGCTATCCTACGGCGGATGGGAGGACCACCCGGTGGGGCGTTCTGCTGCGGGGGGACAACCCTATGGGATTGACCGACGCCGATGTCCAGCTTCTGCTGGAGCGGAACATCACCACCATCATCGACCTGCGCAGCCCGGCGGAGGCGAGACAGTTCCCTGACGAACTGACGGCCCGTTCCGGCTTCTCCTGCCATTTCATTCCCATGTCCACCGGCGAGAAACTGCCCAACGAGGAGGAGCTCATCGGTCTGGGCTATTTCCGCACCCTGGAGCGGAAGGACACCATACGCTCGGTGCTGGAGACCATCGCCGACGCACCCGGTGGCGTGCTCTTCCACTGTATGGCAGGGAAGGACCGCACCGGCTGCATTGCCGCCCTGCTGCTCACTCTGGCGGGAGTGGACCGGCTGGATATCCTGGCCGACTATCAGGTGTCCCAGACCTATATCCGCCCGGTGATCCGGTGGATGCGGGGGACCCGCTCCGACCTGCCCGCCTATGTGGGCCTCTCCAAGCCGGAATATCTGGAGGATTGCCTGGAGAGGTTGGAGGGGGCCTACGGCTCTGTTTTGAACTATCTGCACGCCGCCGGGCTGACCGATCCGGTACTGGACCGGCTGAAACGCAAACTGTTGGAGGAATGACCATTGGGTTCTCTGCGTGAATTTGCCCAGCATATGGACTGGTGGGGCCTTGTGGCCCTGCTCATCAGTGCCGTGGCCGCCCTGCTGTGCATTACCCTGCATGAGCTGTCTCACGGCTTTGTGGCCTACCGGCTGGGGGACCCCACCGCCAAAAACGCCGGGCGGCTCACCCTCAATCCCATCAAGCATCTGGACCTCATGGGCCTTTTGATGATGGTGGTGGTCAAGGTGGGCTGGGCCAAGCCGGTGCCGGTGGATATGCGCTACTTCAAGCATCCCAAACAGGGTATGGCCATCACCGCCCTGGCGGGACCGATAGCCAACTTCCTCACCGCCCTGGCGGCGGTGGCGCTGGCCTCCGTTGTCTGGCACTTCGCCCCCATCAGCAAGGGCAGCCTGCTGGCCCTGTGTTTCCTGTCCAATATGGCCCTGCTGGGGGTTGGCATGGGGCTGTTCAACCTGATCCCCATTTCCCCGCTGGACGGATCCAAGATCCTGTTCGCCTTCCTGCCCGACAGGACCTACTATACCATCCTCAAGTATGAGAAATATGTGATGGGCCTGCTCATCATCCTGGTGCTGGTGGGGGTGTTCAACAAGCCCCTGACCTTCCTGATGGTCCAGTGCCTGCGGGGGCTGTGCGCCATCACCGGAATGCCGCTGGAATGGCTGCTCTATCTCCAGGACGTTTCCACTATTCTGAACCTGTTTTGAGGTGAGTGCCATCGAAACGCCCATTTACCATCTGGAAAAAGTGGTCAAGAACCGGGAGGATATGGAGGACTTCAACGGCCCCCTGGACCTGATCCTCCATCTGCTGAGCAAGAACAAGATGGAGATCAAGGACATTCAGATCTCCCTGATTCTGGACCAATATCTGGCCTGGATGGACCAGCGGCGGCAGCTGGACCTGGAGGTGGCCAGCGAGTTCGTCACCATGGCGGCCCAGCTGGTCTACATCAAGACCCGGATGCTGCTGTCCATCCACGATGAGGAGGCCCTCACCGAACTGGAACAGCTGATGGCCTCCCTGGAGGAGCATCAGCGGCGGGAGGACTATGTCCGCATCAAGGCGGTGGTGCCCACCCTGTCCGACCGCTATGCGGTGGGGCGGGACTACCTGACCAAGCCGCCGGAGGCCATCCAGGCGGACAAGACCTACCGCTACGTCCACAAGCCTGAGGACCTGCTGAAGGCCATGAAGTCGGTCCTGGCCCGGACCGACCACCGGCTGCCGCCCCCCATGGCCGCCTTCGAGGGCATCGTGGGCCGGGAGCCCTACCCGGTGGCCGACAAGGCCGACGAGATTCTGGAGCGGCTGGCCCGGTTCGGGGTCACCCGGTTTTCCGCCCTGTTCCGGGGCAACCGGAGCCGGTCGGAGATCGTGGCCACCTTTATCGCTGTGCTGGAGCTGTGCAAGGCCCGGCGGGTGCGCCTGGCGGGGACCGAGCAGGACTGCACCATTACCAGCACCGGGGAGGGCGGGGAGGAGCCCGACTACTCCACCGATGTTTATGAGCCGTCAGACGGGGGATAATCTATGGAAGTAAAGGAAATCGAATCGGCCATCGAGGGCATCCTCTTTGCCGCCGGGGAGCCGGTGGGAGTGGAACGGCTGTGCCTGGCCCTGGACCTGGACCGGGGCACCGTGGACACGGTGTGCAAGCGCATGGCCGACCGCTACAGCTATGAGCGCCGGGGCATCCGGCTGGTGCGGCTGGAGACCAGCTATCAGCTGTGCTCTGCCCCTGAGTTCGCCCCCTACATCCGAAAAGCCTTTGAGACCCGCCGTCCGGCCCGGCTGAGCCAGCCCGCTCTGGAAGTGCTGGCCATCATTGCCTACCACCAGACTGCCACCCGGGCCTATGTGGACCAGGTGCGTGGGGTGGACAGCTCCTACACCATCGGCCTGCTGCTGGAGCGGGATCTGATCGAGGAGTGCGGCCGCCTGGCGGTGCCCGGCCGGCCCATCCAGTACCGCACCACCCAGACCTTCCTGCGGTCCTTCGGCCTGTCCAGCCTGGACGAACTGCCCGAGCTGCCCAATATGCCGCCGGAGGACGGACAGATTACCCTGGAGATGCAGGCAGCGGTGGAGCGGCTGAAGGCGGCGGAGGAAGGGGAGAACCTGTCCGCCATTACCGAAGAAGAGATCGAGGAAGCCGCCAGGGAGCTGGCCAAGTCTGAGGAGGAGTCTGGGGCATGATTGTGCTGCTGGTTCTGGGGATCGTGGTCCTGGCGCTGGTGCTGCTCAGCCTGATCCGGGTGGGGGTATGGGCAGAGTACGCCCAAAAGACCTTTACCGTTCGGCTGCTGATAGGTCCGGTGCGGGTGACCCTCTTTCCCCGGAAGGCCAAACAGCCCAAACCGGCCAAGGCAAAAAAAGCCAAGGCATCCAAGCAAAAAAAGTCCAAACCTCCAAAGAAGCCCAAGACAGCGGGGGAGATCTTTGATCTGGTGAAAGAACTGCTGCCGGTGGTGACCGACGCCGCCGGGCAGCTGCGGCGGAAGATCCGCATTGACCAGCTTTATTTGGACATGATTGTTGCCTCCGCCGATCCGGCCAAGACGGCGGTGAATTACGGCAGGCTCAACGGGGCCATCGGTATGTTTTGGCCCCTGGTGGAGCAAAATTTCAAGGTGAAGGAGTGGCGCATCCGCACCAACGTGGATTTTACCACCGAGCATCCCACTGTATATCTGCGGGCGGCGGCCACATTGACCATCGGGCAGATCCTTGCCTTGGGCGTCCGGGTGGCATCCAAGGTACTGCCCATCCTTTCCAAACAAAAAAGCGGGAGCAAATCCCGGCAGGAAACACAGAAAGAGGCGGTTTAAGCTATGGAAAAGCATCCTATCGGAGATCTGATGGGCGAGATCGTGGACAAGGTCCGTGAGATCGCAGACGCCAACACCATTGTGGGCCAGCCCATCGTCACCGGCGAGGTGACCATCATCCCCATCTCCCGGCTCAGCGTGGGTGTGGGCTCCGGCGGTACTGAGTTTGGCAGTAAGCACAAGAAGCCGGAGGACAACAGCTGCTTCGGCGGCGGCGCCGGGGCGGGCATCAACCTGATCCCGGTGGGCTTCCTGGTGGTCAAGGACGGCTCGGTGAAGCTGCTGCCTGTGGCGCCTCCCGCCGCTACCACTGTGGACCGGGTGGTGGAGATGGTGCCCGAGGCCATCGACAAGATCACGGACTTCATTGAGAAGCAGCAGGAGAAGAAAAAGGCAGAGAAGGCCGCCCAGAACGGCACGGATAAACCGGGGTTTGAGGGCGTATACTAACGGCATCAACGTGAGGTGATGCTGTTTTGAAACGCTGGTGCGCCCTTTTGCTGGTCCTGTCTCTGCTGGTCCTGCCCGTTTTCGGGGCAGAACCCACCCTGTCCGCCTCCTCAGCCATCCTGATGGACAAAGAGAGCGGGCGGGTGCTCTACGAGAAAAACGCCCGGGAACAGAGGAGCATCGCCAGCATCACCAAACTGATGACCGCCCTGGTGGCGGTGGAACTCCATCCCGACCTGTCCTCCACGGTAACCATCAAGCGTGAGTGGACGGGGGCGGAGGGCTCCTCCATGTACCTCAAGCCGGAGGAGGAGGTCACCCTGGAGGCCCTGCTCTACGGGCTGATGCTCTCCTCGGGCAACGACGCGGCCCTGGCCATTGCAGGCTACTGCGGGGGAGACGTGGAGAGCTTCGTGGCGGAGATGAACAAAAAGGCCGCCCAGTTGGGCATGAACGACACCCACTTTGCAAATCCAAACGGTCTGGATGACCCGGACCACTGCTCCACCGCCTACGATATGGCCATCCTGGCCCGGGCGGTACTGGAGCGGGAGGAACTGCGGACCATCGTTTCCACCCGGTCTATCTTCATTGCCGGGCGGAGTCTGACCAACCACAACAAACTGCTGTGGCGGTATGAGGGGTGCACCGGCCTGAAAACGGGCTACACCGACGAGGCGGGACGCACCCTGGTGTCCAGCGCCCTGAGGGATGGCCAGGAGCTCATCGCCGTTACCCTCAACGCCCCCAACGACTGGACGGACCATGCCGCCCTCTTTGACTACGGCTTTGCCGCCTATCCCCGGACCCTGGTGGCGTCGGCGGGGGAGTGGACCCACATTCCGGTGACGGGCAGTCTGTGCCCTTTCACCCGGGTGAGCACCGTGTCCGACTTCTATTACCCGCTGGCCCAGGGCGAGACCGTCCAGCGTACGGTGGACCTGCCGGAGGAGGTGGAGGCCCCGGTGGAGGCCGGGTTCCCGGCGGGGAGCCTCACACTCACCCTGAACGGGGATGAGATCGGCCGGCTGCCCCTGCTCTACCAGACGGGGGCGGTCAACAACGTGGCCCCTCTCCGGTGGTGGCAGCGGCTGTTTGGATGAATTTGACACAATACAGAAGAGGTCTGCCGTTTTACGGCAGGCCTCAACTGCGGAAAGGAGACTGCCGGTGGAAGAACGGCTGCAAAAAATACTCTCGGCCAACGGCGTTTGCTCCCGCCGGGCGGCGGAGGGCTGGCTGGCGGCGGGCCGGGTGACAGTGAACGGCAAGCCTGCCGTTGTAGGCGATAAGGCCGACCCGGACAAAGACGATATCCGGGTGGACGGCAGGCCTCTGAAGGGTCCTGAAAAGCGTACTTATCTGATGCTCAACAAGCCAAGGGGCTATGTTACCACCCTGTCCGACGAGAAGGGCCGGAAAACGGTGGCCGACCTGGTGAAAGGCTGCGGGGCCCGGGTATGGCCGGTGGGCCGGCTGGACCTGGATTCGGAGGGCCTGCTCATCCTCACCGACGACGGGGAGCTGACCCAGCGGCTTCTCCACCCCAGCCATGAGGTGGAGAAGGAATATCTGGTGTGGGTGCGAGGGGACATCCCCGCCGCCCTGCCGGTGCTGCGGGGGCCTATGGAGCTGGACGGGGTACCCCTCAGTCCCGCCAAAGTGGAGCGAGCGGGGGAGGGGATTCTGTCCGTCACCATCCATGAGGGGCGCAACCGGCAGGTGCGGCGGATGTGCGCCGCCGCCGGACTCCAGGTCACCCGCCTGCGCCGGGTGCGGGAGGGAGCCCTCACCCTGGGAGAGCTGAAGCCGGGCCGCTGGAGAGTCCTCAGCAGGGAAGAAGTGGCCCTGCTGGAGCAGGTCCCACCCAGAGCCTGAGGGACTTTTTGCAGGAAATGATAGAATTCTTGCAAAAAGGGGATTGCTTTTCTTTCGGAAAACCAGTATGATAGTGTTTACTGAATCAAGGGACGTACCGCGGCTGCGCGGCCGTCTTTCTGTCCGGTCTGTCCACGGTCACACCGGGGGATGGACCGGGATTCTTTGTCATCAAGGTTAACGGCGTTATGTCGACAGGGATCAGAACGCCGGGAGGTACTGGTTATGCCGAAAGATATTCTCTCTACCATTCAATCTGAAATGAATACCTTCTCCAAGGGGCAGAAGCTCATCGCCAACTTCATCCTGGAGTCCTACGACAAGGCCGCCTTCATGACGGCCAGCAAGCTGGGCAAGACGGTGAAGGTGAGCGAGTCTACCGTGGTGCGCTTTGCCGCCGAGCTGGGCTACGACGGCTATCCCGCCATGCAGAAGGCCCTGCAGGAGATGATCCGCAGCAAGCTCACCTCTATCCAGCGCATCGAGGTGACCAACGACCGCATCGGAGACCACGACATTTTGTCCATGGTGATGCAGTCCGACATTGAGAAGATTCGCCTGACCATGGAGGAGACCGATCAGACCCAGTTCCAGCGTGCGGTGGACGCCATCGTCAAGGCCCGCCACATCTATATTCTGGGTGTGCGCTCCGCTGCCGCCATCGCCAGCTTTATGGGGTTCTATTTTACCCTGATCTTCAACAATGTGACTATCATCCACACCACCTCCAGCAGCGAGGTCTTTGAACAGCTGCTTCACATCGGGCCGGAGGACGTGATCATCGGTATCAGCTTCCCCCGGTACTCCCGCCGGACAGTGAAGGCCATGCAGTTTGCCCACGACCGGGGGGCGGAGGCCATTGCCATTACCGACTCGGCGGCATCCCCGCTGGCCCCCTATTCTACCATCACCCTGCTGGCCAAGAGCGACATGGCCTCCTTCGTGGATTCCCTGGTGGCCCCCCTCAGCCTGGTCAACGCCCTGATCGTGGCCATCGGCCGGAAGAAGAACGACGACCTCTCTCGTACCTTTGAGAGTCTGGAACGAATCTGGGACGAGTATGAGGTCTATGAGAAGGTGGACGAAAACCCTTGAGTGAGATCATCGTGATCGGCGGCGGCGCCGCCGGGTGTATGGCGGCCCTGGCCGCCGCGGAGCAGGGCGTGTCCGTTACCCTGCTGGAGCGCAACCCTAAGCTGGGCCGCAAGCTGTACATCACCGGCAAGGGCCGGTGCAACGTGACCAACCACTGCACGGTGCAGGAGTTGCTGCAAAATATTCCCGGCAACAGCCGGTTCCTGACCAGCGCCGCCACCCGCTTTACTCCCGAGGAGGCGGAAGCCTTTTTTGAAGGTCTGGGTGTGCCCCTGAAGGTGGAGCGGGGTAACCGGGTGTTTCCCCAGTCCGACAAGGCCGCCGACATCATCGACGCCCTGCTGCGTGCCCTGCGGAAGGCCCGGGTGGACATCGTTCAGGACCGGGCTGTCGGCCTGATCCTGGAGGAGGGATGCATCACCGGCGTGAAAGGGGAGAAGGGGACCTATCCCTGCAAAGCGGCGGTGGTGGCCACCGGCGGCGTGTCCTATCCGCTCACCGGCTCCACCGGCGATGGCTACGACTTTGCCCGGGCCCTGGGTCATACCATTGTGGAGCCCCGGCCTTCTCTTGTGCCTCTGGTGGCGGAGCAGGCCTTCTGCGCCCAGATGCAGGGTCTCAGCCTGCGGAACGTGGCCATCCAGGTGAAAAACAGCAAGAAAAAGACGGTGTATGCCGAGCAGGGGGAGATGCTCTTCACCCACTTCGGTATCACCGGACCCCTGATCCTCTCCGCCTCCGCCCATATGCGGGACATGGGGAAGGAGCACTACTACATCCTGCTGGATCTGAAACCCGCCCTGGACCAGGAGAAGCTGGACGCCCGGGTGCTCCGGGACCTGGGGGAGGGTGCCAACAAGGACTTCCGCCATGTGCTGGAGGGGCTGGTGCCCCGGCTTATGGTGCCGGTGGTGCTGGAGCTGACCAGCATTCCCGGTGACCTGAAGGCCAACTCGGTGACCAAGGGGCAGCGCCGCCGGTTGGTGGAGACCCTCAAGTGCATTCGCATCGATATTTCCGGACCCCGGCCCATCGCCGAGGCCATTGTCACTGCCGGCGGCGTCAAAACTTCTGAGGTAGACCCCCATACCATGGCCTCCAAGAAGGCTGGCGGGGTCTTTTTTGCCGGGGAAGTGCTGGATGTAGACGCCTACACCGGCGGCTTTAATTTGCAGATCGCCTGGTCCACCGGCCGGGCGGCGGGACGGGGCGCGGCGGAGTTCGTCCGTCCCTCCAAGGAGGCAGAGTGATATGACCAAGCACAGGAGCATTGCCATCGACGGACCCTCCGGGGCGGGCAAATCCACCCTGGCCCGGGCGCTGGCAAAGGCGCTGGGTTACCTGTATGTAGATACCGGGGCCATCTACCGTACCGTGGGCCTGCGCGCCTTCCGTACCGGCGCAGACCCGGAGGACAGAGAGGCGGTGATCGCCCTGCTGCCCGGCCTGGACATCGGTCTGGGCTACGGGGAGGACGGGGAGCAGCGGATGTACCTCAATGGAGAGGACGTATCCCAGGCCATCCGGCAGCATGAGATCTCTCGGTATGCCTCCTGCGTGTCCGCCATCCCTGAGGTGCGTGCCTTTCTGCTGGACCGCCAGCGAAAACTGGCCCAGGAGCACGACGTGGTGATGGACGGCCGGGATATCGGCACTGTGGTGCTGCCCCAGGCTGACGTAAAGATCTTCCTCACCGCCGCTCCCGAGGCGCGGGCCCGCCGCCGCTGGCTGGAGCTGAAGGAGCGGGGCCAGAGCGCCGGTTATGAGGCGGTGCTGCGGGACGTAAAGGAGCGGGATGAGAAGGACAGCACCCGCTCTGCCGCGCCTCTGCGTCAGGCGGAGGATGCGGTTCTGGCCGATACCACCCAGCTGGACCTGCAACAAAGCTTGGACCTGCTGATTCGGATTGCAAAGGAGCAGTTGCAGGCATGAATATCATCTATATCCTGGCCTATATCGTTCTCTGGCCGGCCTTTCGTATCTTCAAACCCACCCGCTGCATCAACAAGAAGAACTTTCCGGAGGGGGGCGCCCTGCTGTGCGCCAACCACACCCGGATGAGCGACCCCCTCTTTGTGGCCTACGCCCTGGGCCTGAAGCACCAGATCCACGTCATGGCCAAGGAGGAGGTCATGCACTGGCCCATCATCGGCTGGATCCTGAAGCACGGCGGCATTTTCGGCGTCAAGCGGGGTCAGGCCGACATTGGAGCCATCAAGACCGCCATGAAGTATCTGAAAAATGGGGAGCTGCTGCTTATGTTCCCCGAGGGCACCCGTCATCAGGACGGTGACTTCGGCGATGCCAAGACGGGTGCCGCCATGCTGGCTACTCGCACCGGCGTGCCCATTGTGCCTATCTATATGCCGGCGGAGAAACGCTGGTTCCGTTGGAATCAGGTGGTCATCGGGGAGCCTTATTACCCTGAAACAACCTCCAAGCGGCCTACCCCGGATGAGTACAAGGCCATCGCCGAGGACCTGATGAGACGGATCGAGGCTTTGCAGCCTCAGGCGGGGCGATGAGGGTGGAACTGGCCCGGTCCGCCGGATTTTGCTACGGCGTCCGGCGGGCGGTGGAACTGGCGGAGCAGGCAGCTAAAAACGGCAGGCCCTGTGCCATGCTGGGCCCCATCATCCACAATGGCAGCGTCATTGACTATCTGAAGGAGCAGGGCGTGGCGCTGATCCAGTCTCCCGACCAGGTGCCGCCCGGTACTGCCGTCATCATTCGCTCCCATGGGGAGGGGCGGGCGGTCCACCAGGCTCTGGAGGAGCGTGGCTGCCCCGTGATCGACGCTACCTGTCCCAATGTCTCCCGCATCCACCGCATTGTGGAGGAGGCGGAGGGGGAGGGCAGGCAGGTGCTCATTATCGGGATGCCCGACCACCCGGAGGTGGCTGCCATCGCCGGCTGGTGTGCCCACCCCGTTGTGCTGGAAGGGGAACAGGCTCTGGCCCAGTGGCTGGAGGAGGACCCCAAACGGCGGGAACTGCCCATCACCATGGTGTCTCAAACCACCTCCACGCACTTTATCTGGACAGAGTGCGTAAAAAAAGCAAAAAAAGAGTGTACAAATTTAAAAATTTTTGATACAATATGTAATGCTACGTATAAACGGCAGTCTGAGGCTCAGGCGCTGGCCGCCAAAAGCGATGCTATGGTCGTCATCGGTGGGCGGGAAAGCTCCAACACCAAACGGCTGGCCGAGTTATGCAAAGCGCTCTGTCCCATGGTCGTTTGGATCGAACGGGCGGCAGAGCTGGAACCTTCCACCCTGTACCGGAAGGCTTCTATTGGAATCACTGCGGGCGCGTCCACGCCTGAGTGGATTATAAAGGAGGTCTATGACAAAATGAGCGACGAAAACATTGAGATCGAGGAATCCTTCGCTGAAATGCTGGAGAAATCGATCAAGACTTTAAATACAGGGGAGAAGGTCACGGGCGTTGTCACTGGCATTACGCCCACTGAGATCTATGTGGATCTTGGCACCAAGCACGCCGGCTACATACCGGTGTCCGAACTGACCGACGACCCTACGGTCAAGGTCGAGGACCTGGTAAAGGTTGGCGATGAGATCGAGACTTACGTCATGCGCGTGAACGACCAGGAGGGTGTTGTCACCCTTTCCAAGAAGCGCCTTGACACCGTGAAGAGCTGGGAAGACGTGGAGCAGGCCAAGGAGGATCACACCACCGTCGAGGGCGTGGTCACCGAGGAGAACAAGGGCGGCGTCGTCGTGTCCATCAAGGGCGTGCGCGTCTTCGTGCCCGCTTCCCAGACCGGCCTGCCCCGGGATACTCCCATGAGCCAGCTGGTCAAGCAGAAGGTGCGCCTGCGCATCACCGAGGTCAACCGCGCCCGTAAGCGCGTGGTGGGCTCCATCCGCGCCGTCGAGGCCGAGGAGCGTGCCGCCAAGGCCGCTGAGGTGTGGGCCAACATCGAGGAGGGCAAGCGCTACACCGGTACCGTGAAGAGCCTGACCTCTTACGGCGCCTTCGTGGACATCGGCGGCGTGGACGGCATGGTCCACATCTCCGAGCTGTCCTGGTCCCGCATCAAGCACCCCTCCGAGGTCGTCTCCGTGGGCGACACTGTTGAGGTGTATGTCATCTCCTTCGACCCCGAGAAGAAGAAGATCTCTCTGGGCATGAAGGACCGCTCCCAGAACCCCTGGGAGGTCTTCACCAGCAAGTATCAGCCCGGCGACGTGGCCAATGTCCGCGTGGTCAAGCTGATGACCTTCGGCGCCTTTGCCGAGATCGTGCCCGGTGTGGACGGTCTGATCCACATCTCCCAGATTGCCGATCACCGCATTGACAAGCCCGGCGACGTGCTGAGCGAGGGCCAGATGGTGGACGTGAAGATCATCGACATCGACTACGACCACAAGAAGGTTTCCCTGTCCATCCGCGCTCTGCTGGAGGGCGGCGACGAGGAGGCTGCTCCCGAGGAGGAGTAATTCCGTCACCCAACCGGGGACGCCAGTGATGGCGTCCCCGGTTTTTTGCATTTTGGACCACAGAGCAGCACAGCGGAGGCTTTTTCGCCCGGATTCCCCGCTTTTTTACACAGACGCAAGGGATTTTACTTGCAAATCATTGAAATCCGGTCTATAATGAACTTGTATCGGATAAAACAAGGTGAGGAGTGTATAGGAACCGGACGGATCTGCTTGGAGGTGGGATCGTGTTTCAGGTAGGGGACAAAATCGTTCACCCGATGCATGGTGCTGGTATTGTGGACAGCATCGTGCAGAAGAAAATCAACGGTGTCGTACGGGAGTACTACATTCTCAAGCTGCCCGTGGGCGGGATGCTGGTCATGATCCCTACGGAGAACAGCGAGGAGATTGGTGTGCGCCCGGTGATCAATGGGGAGGAGGCGGACCGCGTCATTGCCGCCATTCCCGACATCGAGGTGGATATGACCCCCAACTGGAACCGCCGTTACCGGGAAAATATGCTCCGGCTGAAAAGCGGGGATTTGCTGGAAGTGGCTCGGGTGGTAAAGGGACTGACCCACCGGGATGAGGAGCGGGGTCTCTCCACCGGAGAGCGCAAGATGCTCCACTCCGCCAAACAGATTCTGATCTCAGAGATCGTGCTCTCCCAGAACGCCAGCTATGAGGACGTGGAAAAGCGCATCAATACCGCTATGGCGTAATAGGATACAACGGAGGGACGGCCAACCGTCCCGCCCATATCAAGCGATAAAAAGGGGCCGGCAGGCTCCTTTTTTGTAGAAGGAGGAACCAACATGGCAGGCATATTCTCCCGGCTGTTTCATCGGGACAGGCCGGAATCCCTCCGCTGCGGCGCGGTGGTGCCTGCGGCGGGCAGCTCCACCCGGATGGGGCAGGACAAGTTGCTGCTCCCCCTGGACGGGGTGCCGGTGATCATCCGTACCCTGCGGGCCCTGGACAACTGCCCCCTCATTGACGAGATCGTGGTGGTCACCCGGGAGGATTTGATCGTGCCCATCAGCGGTCTGTGCCGGGATGCCGCCCTGTCCAAGGTGCGAAAGGTAGTACGGGGCGGGGAGACCCGCACCCAGTCGGTACTGGCCGGGGTGGAGGAGCTGAGCCGCTCCATTGAGCTGGCCGCCATTCACGACGGCGCCCGTCCTCTGGTGAGCCAGAAGGTACTGGAGGAAGTGATCCGCCGGGCAGCTCAGTGCGGCGCCGCCGCCCCCGCTGTGCCGGTGAAGGATACAGTAAAGGTGGCCCGGGACGGTTTGGTGGAGTCCACCCCCGACCGGTCGGTGCTCTACGCCGTCCAGACCCCCCAGGTGTTCCAACGGGATCTGATTCGAGGGGCCCTCACCAAGGCACTGGAGGCGGATGCCGCCCTCACTGACGACTGCTCCGCTGTGGAGCGGCTGGGTATCGGGGTGGCCTTGACTCAGGGAGATTACTGCAACCTGAAACTGACCACGCCGGAGGACGTGGCTATGGCTGAGGCCCTGCTGGCCTGGAGGGAAGAAATATGAGAATCGGACACGGATATGACGTACATAAGCTGGTGGAGGGCCGGAAGCTGATTTTGGGCGGGGTGGACATTCCCTGGAAGAAGGGGCTGCTGGGCCACTCCGACGCCGACGTACTGACCCACGCCATTATGGACGCCCTGCTGGGGGCGGCAGCCCTGGGAGACATCGGCAAGCTGTTCCCCGATAACGACCCGGCCTACGCCGGGGCGGACAGCCTGGTGCTGCTGGAGCGGGTGGGGGAGCGCCTCACTCAGGCCGGGTACCGGGTGGGCAACATTGACGCTACCATCCTGGCCCAGAAGCCCAAGCTGGCCCCCCATATCCCTCAGATGCGGGCCAATCTGGCTGCCCGGCTGGGACTGGACGTGGATCAGGTTAGCGTGAAGGCCACCACCGAGGAGGGCCTGGGCTTTACCGGGTCTGGGGAGGGCATGGCCGCCCACGCTGTCTGTCTGCTGGAGTCCATTTAAATGCACGGTTCACCCTTTGCTCCTCTTGCACATATGCTGGTGCGAGAGGAGCGTTTTTTATGGTCTATTATCTCATTGTCTGCCGCTCCCTGACCTATGCCCAGCGGACAGCCGCCGCGCTGGAGCGGGCGGGGATCACGGCCCGCATTCTTCGATCCCCAAAACTCATCGACCGGGAGGGGTGCAGCCACTCGGTGAAGGTGGCCGAGCGGAACCTCACCGCCGCCCTGGTGATCCTCAACCGGGCGGATCTCACACCCAGGCGGATCTTCCTCCAGGCGGAGGACGGCGGCTACCGGGAGGTGGGGCTGTGATCTATCTGGACAGCGCCGCCACCACCCTGCAAAAGCCCCCCGCTGTGGCCCGGGCGGCGGCCTGGGCGGTGGGAAATCTGGCCAGCCCCGGCCGGGGCGGCCATCTGCCCGCCCGACGGGCGGCGGAGACCGCCTTTGCCTGCCGTCAGGCGGCGGCCGATCTCTTCGGCATGGAAAGCCCCGAGCAGGTGGTGTTTACCTTCAACGCCACCCACGGCCTGAACATCGCCATCCGTTCCTTAGTGAAGCCGGGGGACCGGGTACTCATCTCCCCCTGGGAGCACAATGCCGTCACCCGGCCGCTCCACGCCCTGGGGGCGGAGATCATGGTAGCCAAAGCCCCTCTGTTTGACCGGCAGGGACTGCTGGATGCCTTTGAGGCGGGTCTGGAAGCGAATCCGAAAGCGGTGGTGTGTACCCACGTCTCCAATGTGTTCGGTTTTATCTTGCCCATGGAGGAGATCGCCGCCCTGTGCCGCCGGCGAAGGGTACCTCTTATTGTGGACGCCTCCCAGTCCGCCGGCTGTCTGCCGGTGCGGCAGGAGAAGCTGGGGGCAGCCTTCATCGCCATGCCCGGCCACAAGGGGCTGTACGGGCCCCAGGGGACCGGGCTGCTCCTCTGCGCCGGGGAGGCGGTCCCTCTGATCCAGGGTGGTACCGGCAGTGACTCCGCCCTCCAGACCATGCCAGATTATTTGCCTGACCGGCTGGAGGCGGGGACCCACAATATGCCCGGCATTTCCGGACTGCTGGCGGGGCTGCGCTATGTGACTGCCCGCACGCCAGAGACTATCGGCAGGAGAGAGGGAGCTCTCATCCGACGGGCAGCCCAGGGGCTGGCCCGGCTGCCCCATGTAAAAGCCTTTCAGGCACGGGACCCGGCCTGTCAGAGCGGCGTGCTCTCCTTCCAGGTGGAGGGGATGGACTGTGAGGCGGTGGGGGAGTCCCTGAGCCGCCGGGGCATCGCCCTGCGGGCGGGGCTCCACTGCGCCCCCCTGGCCCACGAAAACGCCGGCACTCTGGAGGTGGGCACCGTCCGGGCCAGTGTCTCCGACTTCAATACCCCGGCGGAGGTGGACCGGTTTGTGTGGGAGGTCTCCCGGCTGGTCCGGTCCTCCCGCTGAGCGAAATGCCCTCCAAGGCCCTCGGCCCGGAGGGTTTTTTGCTGCCAGGAAAGCGTCGGACCCCGTCGGATCTGAGGGAACGGTGAGCGGAATTCACAGAAAATTGATCTTGCTTACCCTTGTCAATCACAGGGGAATACAGTATAATAAATTGGTTAAAGTAGGTCGGTTCAACAGGACCGGCCAGGGAGCAATGACCGGCGCCGCCGGAGAGCGGGAGACGTGGGAGTATGGAAGGCATTTTATATCTGCTGCAGCAGCTCAAAGGGATGGTGACCCCCATCGGGATCTTCGATATCATCGACATCCTGATTATGGCGTTTATCATCTATAAGCTCATTATGCTCATCCGCCGCACCAGCTCCGGGGCGGTGGCAAAGGGCATTTTGGTGCTCATTGTGGCCCTGTGGGCCTCCAGCCTGCTTCAGCTTAACACCGTTAATTTCCTGCTGGGCAGGGTGGTGGAATGGGGCGTTGTGGCTCTGGTGGTCATTTTCCAACCGGAGATCCGCCGCTTCCTGGAGCAGATGGGCCGTACCAGCCTGGGCCAGGTTTTTACCCACGCTGAGGAACGCAACGAGCTGGATGGGGCCATCACCCAGACGGTGGAGGCCTACGCCTCTCTGTCCAAGTCCAAGACCGGCGCGCTGATGGTGTTTGAGCGGAAGAATATGCTGGATGATGCCATCAAGACAGGCACTGCCCTGGACTGCTCGGTGAGCGCCGAGCTTCTGAAAAACATCTTCTGGAACAAGGCCCCCCTCCATGACGGCGCCGTCATCGTCCGGGGCGGCCGGATCGTGGGCGCGGGCTGTATGCTCCCCATGTCGGGCAACGTGAATCTGTCCCGGGAGCTGGGTATGCGCCACCGGGCGGGCATCGGCGCCAGCGAGCACACCGACGCGGTGGTGGCCATCGTGTCGGAGGAGACCGGCTCCATCTCGGTGGCGGTGGGCGGGATGCTCAAGCGGCATCTGGCCCCCGAAACCCTGGAACGGCTGCTCCGCAATGAGCTTATGCCCGAGCAGGAACAGACCGAAGCTCCGTCCAAGTTCAAATTCATGTCGCTGTTCCGGGGCGGAAAGGGGGAGAAGCTGAATGGTGAGAAAGATCACTGATTCCAAGTGGTTCTATATTCTGGTCTCCCTGCTGCTGGCCTTTGCCCTTTGGATCTATGTGGGCAAGGAGGCCAACCCCCTGACCACCGGTACCGTCCGCAACGTACAGGTGGTATTCAGCGGCCTGGACGTGCTGGAAGAGCGGGGCCTGATGATCTCCCAGGGAGCCGATCAGACGGTGAGCCTCAACATCCAGGCCCGCCGGGAGGTGTTCAACCGCCTGTCCCAGGGGGATGTGACGGTGAATATCGATGTGTCCGGTATTACCGAACCGGGTGAGCAATCCATTCCCATCACCACCCGTATCATCAACTATCCCCGGTCCATCACCTCCACCGACGCCATCGATCTGCGGTATACAAGCCCCTCCACTGTGGACTTTACCGTGTCCCGCTGGACGGAAAAGGATGTGCCGGTACAGGCGGTCTTTGAGGGCAGTGTGGCTGAGGGCTATCAGCGGGGCGAGTTCTCCATCACTCCGGAGACCATTACCATCAGCGGCCAGGAGGAGCTGGTCAACGAGGTGCAGTATGCCCAGGTGACCGTGGCTCAGCAGGACCTGACCAGCACCTACAGCGAGCAGTGTCCGGTGACCCTCATCGATTCCAACGGCAATCCTGTCACAGGCATCAATATCAAGGCCGATCCCCAGACCGTTCTGGTGACCCTGCCGGTAGAGGTGCTCAAGGAGGTACCCCTCACCGTCAACCTCATCGAGGGCGGCGGCGCTACGGCGGCCGACGCCAAGGTGACCTTCAGCCCCACCGACACCATCATGGTGTCCGGCGATCAGGCTGATGTGGAGGGCCTGAAGGAAATCTCCCTGGGTGATATCAAACTGGCCGACGTATACGGCACCAATGTGTTTACCAAGGAGATTGAGCTCTCCCCGGAGCTGACCAACGTCAGCGGCATTACCGAAGTGAATGTGACGGTGACCATTCAGGGCCTGGCTACCCGCACCATGAAGGTGGACAACATCGAGATCATCAACACGCCCGAGGGCTATGAGGCGGAGGCCATCACCAAGTCGTGCAGCGTCCTCATCCGGGGCCCGGAGGAGGAGGTCAATGAGATCACCGAGTCCCAGCTTCGGATCGTAGCCGACCTGTCCAACACCGATCCCTCCACCGGCAGCCGCACTGTCCCGGTCAAGGTCTATCTGGACGGCAGCAGCAGCGTGGGCGTGGTGGGCGAATACGCCATATCCGTGTCTCTGACCTAGATTCCTGTCACAGAATAAAGAGAAAAACCAAGGTGATCCCATGATTCAAACTGCAAAAGTAACCAAAGTATTTCCCGATGGCCGGGCGGAGGTGGCGGTGAAGCGTCAGTCCGCCTGCGGCCACGACTGCTCCAAGTGCGGCGGCGGATGCAGCGAGCTGATGGTCAGCTCCACCGTGGCCGTCATGGCGGCCAACCCGGTGCGGGCCATGCCCGGCGACATGGTGCGGGTGGAGTCCTCCACCGGCGGCATTCTGAAGGCGGCTGTGGTGGTCTATCTGGTGCCTTTTATCCTGTTTTTCCTGGGCTACTTCATCTGCGCTGCCTTTCAGCTGAGCAGCGGCATCAGCGCCGCGGTGGGCGGCATCGGCTTTGCCCTGGGCGTGCTGCTGGCGGTGCTGCTGGACCGGCAGGTCCGCCGCAACCGCTCCATTACCTTCTGCATCACCGCCATCAACCCCGCTGACTGATGTTCGGCTATGTGCGTCCCTGGCGGGACGAACTGAAGGTGCGCCAGAACCGGGACTATGAGGCCCTCTACTGCGGGGTATGCCACGCCCTGGGCAAGCGCCACGGCTTTCTGGCCCGGATGTTCCTCAACTACGACTTCACCTTCCTGGCCATGCTGCTGGACGGGGCCAAGCCGGAGCCTGCCTCCAGGCGATGTCCCGCCCGGCTGTGGTGCAGGAAAAAGAACTGCGTCCTCTCTGACGGAGTGGACGCAGCCGCCGATGCCGGTACCATCCTCAGCTACTGGAAGCTGCGGGATACGGTGGACGACAGCGGGTTCTGGAAGGGGCTGACTGCCCGGCTGCTCTCTCGAATGCTCCGCCGTGGCTACCGGAAGGCTGCCGTCGCCCGGCCTGATTTTGACGGCCAGGTGCGCCAATGTCTGACGGAGCTGCAGGCGCTGGAAGGGGAGAAGTGTTCCTCCATCGACCGGACGGCGGACACCTTTGCCCGGCTGCTCACCGCTGCCGCGCCCCCCTCAGGGGACCGGGCACGGGACCGGGCCATGGAACAGCTGCTCTACCACATCGGACGGTGGATCTACCTGGTGGACGCCTGGGACGATCTGGAGGAGGACAAGCGTACCGGCTCCTACAATCCCATCCTGACCCGCTTTGACGGCAGGCCGGAGGAGGGACGGGAGACCATGCGCACCACTCTGCGTCACTCTCTCAATCTGGCCCGGTCCGCCATGGCCCTGCTGGAGCTGGGCCACTGGCAGGAGACGGTGGAGAATATCCTCTATCTGGGCCTGCCCGCCGTGGAAGAACTGGTTTTTACCGGCCAATGGAAGGCCGCCAATCATACAGACAGGAGAAAACATACATGAGCGATCCTTACAGCGTATTGGGTGTAAAGCCCGACGCCAGCGACGACGAGATCAAGCGGGCGTACCGGGAACTGGCCCGGAAGTACCATCCCGACAACTATCAGAACAACCCTCTGGCCGATCTGGCGGAGGAGAAGATGAAGGAGATCAACGAGGCCTACGACGCCATCACCAAGATGCGCTCCGGCGGCGGCCACCAGGGTGGAAGCTATCAGGGCGGCTATCAGCAGTCCTACGGCTCCTCCTCCCAGGGCTCCAGCCTGTACAACCAGGTCCGCCAGGCCATCAATATGGGGGATCTGAGCCGGGCCGAGCAGCTGCTCCGCTCCGCCCCCAACCAGGATGCCGAGTGGCACTTCCTCACCGGCTCTCTGGCCTACCGGAAGGGCTGGCTGGACGAGGCCACCCAGCACATCCAGATGGCCTGCAACATGGACCCCTCCAACGCCGAATACCGTCAGGCCCTGATGATGATGCGTCAGGGCGGCCAGGCCTACCGGCCCTACGGCTACGGCGGCGGCCCCGACGCCTGCGATATGTGTACCGCCTGTATGTGTCTCAACTGCCTGTGCGGCGGCTGCGGGAACTGAGCCATGGCAGGGCGTGGTTCTTATCGCGGCGGCGCGGGCCGGACAGCGCTGGTGGGCCTGCTCACCGGCTTGTCCCTCATCTCCCTCTACCTGGCCTTTCTGGCCCCCAGCGGCAAGCTGGCGCTGGTGGCGGTGGCGGGGGTGTTTCCGGCAGGGGCGGTGGTGTCCGCCAGCCTGGCCGCTGGGTTTTTCTGCTACGGCGCCACCGGTATTCTGGGTTTGCTTCTTATCCCCAGCAAGAGTGTGGCGCTGCTCTACTTGATCTTCTTCGGATTGTGGCCCATGGTGAAAAGCTTGCTGGAGCGGCTGCCCAGCCGGGTACTGGAATGGGTGGGCAAGCTGGTTTGCTGCAACATCGCCCTGGCGGTGCTGTGGTTCGGGCTGAAGGCACTCTTTCTGCCCTTTTTGCCCGCCGCCCTCAGCCAGAGCTGGATGGTCTTTGCTGCCGGCAACATCGGCTTTGTCATCTATGACATCGGCTTTTCCAAGCTCATTGCCTTCTATGTGGCCCGGGTGGACAGGGGCTTGCGGAAGAATCGGTAGTCTGATATAATAATACGTAATGAACAAAGCTGGAAGTCTTGAAAGCTAAAGCTTTCAAGGCCAAATAGCTTTGTTCAGGTGCAAGGTTTTTGGACGAAGTTGTCCAAAAACCTTGCGCCTTCCACTGGTGCGTTGAGACGCACCAGTGGAAATACGCATTATAACAATGGCTGAATTCCATAAAAGCGGCTCCCTTGAGCCGTTTTTATGGAATTGCGCGGCTACTGCCGCGGGAATAAACCGATTTTCGGTTTATTCAGCAGACATTATAATAAATAGGATTAAATACTTTCATACGAACAGGGGGAACCCCATTTGGTCAAGAGTATGACCGGCTACGGTCGGGGAGAGGCCAACCTGAACGGCCGTCCCATCACGGTGGAGCTGCGCTCGGTGAACAACCGCTATCTGGACTGCACCGTCAAGCTGCCCCGCATCTATGTGTTTGCCGAGGACGCGGTGAAGAGCCGGGTGCAGAGCCGGATTTCCCGGGGCAAGGTGGACGTGTATATCACCATCGGCCCCTCCGCCAATGGCGACGTGGCCATTTCGGTGAACAAGCCTGTGGCCGACGGCTATTATGCCGCCCTCAAGGACCTGCGGGATACCTATGGCCTGCGGGACGACATCTCTGTATCCCTGCTCTCACGGTTCCAGGACGTGTTCCTGGTGGAAAAGACCCAGGAGGACCTGGAGGCCCTGTCTGCCGATATCTGTACGGTGCTGGATCTGGCGCTGGATGACTTTGACGCCATGCGGACTCGGGAAGGGGAGAAGCTGTGCCAGGACATCCGGTCCCGGGCGGCCACCATCGAGGGCCTGGTGTCCAAGGTGGAAACCCGCTCTCCCGGCATCGTGGCCGACTACCGGGCCAAGCTGGTGGCCCGGATGAACGAGGTGCTCCAGAACACTCAGATCGACGAGAGCCGCATTCTCACCGAGGCGGCCATCTATGCCGACAAGGTGGCGGTAGACGAGGAGACTGTCCGCCTGCGCAGCCATCTATCCCAGCTGGACCATATGCTGAGCCAGGGCGGCGCCATCGGCCGCAAGCTGGACTTTTTGATTCAGGAGTTCAACCGGGAGGCCAACACCATTGGCTCCAAGTGCAGTGATATTGAGACCGCCGGCTATGTGGTGGATATCAAGGCCGAGATCGAGAAGATCCGGGAACAGATCCAGAACATCGAGTAAGGAGCGGCCCCATGAAACTGATCAACATCGGCTTTGGCAACATGGTATCGGCGGGGCGGCTTATCGCCATCGTCAGTCCGGAATCCGCCCCCATCAAGCGTATGGTGCAGGAGGCCCGGGATAAGGGCAACCTGATCGACGCCACTTATGGACGGCGTACCCGGGCGGTGCTCATCATGGACAGCGACCACATCGTGCTCTCGGCCCTCCAGCCGGAGACGGTGGCAGGCCGACTGGGCGGAAAAGAGACAGAAGCCGCAGAGGAGGAAGAAGCGCCTTGATGGGAAAGAAAAAGGAACGGGGCACGCTCATCGTGCTGTCCGGCCCCTCGGGAGTCGGAAAGAGCACCGTGATCGCCGAGCTGCTCAGCGAACGCAAGGACATCCATTTTTCCGTGTCCTTCACCACCCGGCAGCCCCGGGTGGGCGAGGAGAACGGAGTGAACTACAACTTCGTCGCCCGCGAGGAATTTGAGCGGATGATCGCCAACGACGAGCTGTTGGAATACGCCGAATATGTCCATAATTACTACGGCACTTCTCTGCGGGTGATCCGGGAGAAGCTGGATGCCGGTATCGACGTGTTGCTGGACATCGAGGTCCAGGGCGCCGCCAAGGTGCGTGCCAAGTGCCCCGACGCGGTGTGTATCTTCATCGTACCCCCCTCCTTTGAGGAGTTGTCCCGCCGGCTGCACCGCCGGGCCACCGACAGCGAGGAGGTCATCCAGGGCCGGCTCCAGAAGGCCCGGGAGGAATACCGGGAGATCCCCAATTACGACTATCTGGTGGTCAATGACAAGGTGTCCGACGCGGCGGAGGAGATCATCTCCATCCTCACCGCCGAGGGATGCCGCACCAAAAACCGCATGAATCTGGTAGAAGGAGTCTGATCGAATATGATGCTCGAACCCCCTATGAACAAACTGCTGGAGCAGGTGCCCAGCCGCTATATGCTGGTGAACGTGGTGGCCCAGCGGGCCCGTCAGGTGGCCACCGAGGCGGAGGACGCCGGCATCTCTCTGGACGATAAGCCTGTCACCATCGCCATCCGTGAGGTGGCCGAGGGTAAGGTGGAGCTGAACCAGGAAGAGGCCTGATATGAGAGGAATGAGAGGCAAGCGACAGACTTTCCGGCCTGTCGCTTGCCTCGGGCTGTCCTTAGGGGAAATGGGAAGGAGATGGACATGGTAGCGAAAATCGCCCTCAAGGCTGCCACCTACGCCATCGACAAGCCCTACGACTACGCCGTGCCTGCCGAGCTAACTGTTACTCTGCGGCCTGGGATGCGGGTCATTGTGCCCTTCGGCGCGGGCAACCGCCGCACTGAGGGCATTGTACTGGCCCTGGAGGCCCAGGGCCCGGCAGGCGTGTCCTTAAAGCCGGTGCTCACCGTGCTGGATGACAGCCCGGTGCTGGACGGTGAGGCCATCAAGCTGGCCCTGTGGATGCGAGAACGGTGGTTCTGCACTGTGTACGACGCCGCCCGGGCCATGCTGCCGGCAGGGCTGTACTATGCACTCCAGGACCAGTGGAAGGTGGCCGAGGGGGTGGACCGGGAGGCGGCCTTTGAGGCCGCCGGCAAGTCGGACCACGCCCGGCAGGTGGTGGAGCTGCTCTTTGCAAACGGCGGCTGCGCCGATGTGACCGCCATTCGGGAGGCCTTCGGCACCAAAGACCCCAATCCCGCCCTTAAGCTGCTGCGGGACAAGGGGATCATCACCCTGGAGACCAGTGCCGCCCGGGGCGTGGGAGACAAGACCGAACAGGTGGCGTCCCTGGCTATGCCCGCCCAGGAGGCCCTGGATCAGGCTGCCGCACGGCGGCGAACCGCCCCGCTGCAATATGCGGTGGTGGAGCTGCTGTGTGTCATCGGCGAAGCTTCCACCAAGGAGCTGTGCTACTTCACTGGGGCCAGCTCGTCCACCCTCCGCGCCCTGGCCAAAAGCGGGGTGATCACCCTGGGAAAGCGGGAGGTCTACCGTCGGGTACAGGTGGAGGGCGTGGAGCAGCTGGCCGAGCCGGTACTCAACGGCGAGCAGCAGGCCGCCTTTGACGGCCTTAACGCTTTGGCTGCCGGAAATAAGGCCGCCGCCGCGCTGCTCTACGGCGTCACCGGCAGCGGCAAGACCCAAGTATACCTGAAATTGATCTATGAAACCCTGCGGCGGGGGAGAACCGCTCTGGTGCTGGTGCCCGAGATCTCCCTGACTCCTCAGCTGATGCGGCTGTTCTCCTCCCACTTCGGGGAGCAAATCGCCGTGCTGCACTCCTCCCTGAGAGCGGGGGAGCGGTACGACGAGTGGAAGCGCATCAAGGCGGGGGAGGCCCGGGTGGTCATCGGTACCCGCTCCGCTGTCTTTGCTCCCCTGAAGGGCCTGGGCCTCATTGTGTTGGATGAGGAGCAGGAGGGGACCTATCAGTCGGAAAACGTGCCCAAGTACCACGCCCGGGACGTGGCCAAGTTCCGCTGTGTCCAGCACAAGGCTCTGCTGCTGCTGGCCTCGGCCACCCCGTCCATTGAGACCATGTACCAGGCCCGGCAGGGCGCCTACCAGCTGTTTACCCTGAAACAGCGGTACAATCAGCGGCCTCTGCCCCCGGTAGAGATCGTGGATATGAAGGGGGAGCTGCGCTCCGGCAACGGTACTGACCTGAGCGGCGTGCTTACCCGGGCCCTGGCAGATACTGCTGAGCGGGGGGAGCAGGCCATTTTACTGCTCAACCGCCGGGGTGCCAGTCGGATGGTGAGCTGCGGGGAGTGCGGCGAGGTACCCACCTGCCCCCGGTGCTCCGTCCACCTCACTTACCACTCGGCCAACGGGCGGCTCATGTGCCACTACTGCGGTCACTCCCAGCCTTTACCCCCTGCCTGTCCGTCCTGCGGCGGTACCCTGAACTTCATCGGGGCTGGCACTCAGAAGTTGGAGGAGGAGCTGACCGAGGCTCTGCCCGGCCGGGAGGTGCTGCGGATGGACGCCGACTCCATCTCGGCCACCCACAGCCACGAGAAGCTGTTCGCCCGGTTTGAAGGGGAGAACATCCCGGTGCTGCTGGGCACCCAGATGGTGGCCAAGGGTCTGGACTTTCCCAACGTGACTCTGGTGGGCGTCATCAACGCCGACCAGTCCCTGTATGTAGACGACTACCGGGCGGGTGAGCGCACCTTCTCTCTGCTCACCCAGGTGGTGGGTAGAGCGGGCCGCGGAGCCCGGGGGGGACGGGCCGTCATCCAGACCTATACCCCCGACAACGACGTGATCCGCTGCGCCGCCCGCCAGGACTACGACGGCTTCTATCAGCAGGAGATCGCCCTGCGGCGTCTGCGGGGCTGCCCGCCCTTCCGGGATCTCTTCGTGCTCACCGCCTCAGGCAAGCTGGAGGCGGCGGTGCTGCGGACCTGTATGCGGCTGCGGCGTACTTTGGAGGGCTGGCTGAGGCTGCCCGCCTATGAGGGATTGGAGGTCCAGCTGCTGGGTCCCGCCCCGGCTTCCATCGCCAAAATCAACGAGCGCTACCGCTACCGGCTCACCATGGCCTGCGCCAACACCAAGCCGGTGCGTGATATGATCGCCGCCCTGCTGCGGGCGGCCCAGACCGATAAAGAAAACAAAGGGGTGTCGGTGACCGCCGACGTGAACCCACTGGATTAGGAGGAAGAACATTATGGCACTGCGTACCATTCTCACCGACGGCGATCCCGCCCTGCACAAGGTCTGCCGTCCTGTGACCCAGTTTGATGAAAAGCTCCACGACCTGCTGGACGACATGAAGGAGACGCTGGCCAAGGCCAACGGCGCCGGACTGGCTGCTCCCCAGGTGGGCATCCTCCGCCGGGCGGTCATCGTGGTGGATGCCAACGATGAGATGCTGGAGCTGGTCAACCCGGAGATCATTGCCCGGGAAGGGGAGCAGGAGGGCTTTGAGGGCTGCCTGTCCGTTCCCGGCCGCTGGGGCGTGGTGAAGCGTCCCATGAAGGCCAAGGTGCGGGCTCAGGACCGCAACGGCAACTTCTTTGAGGTGGAGGGCGAGGAGATCGTGGCCCGCTGCTTCTGCCACGAACTGGACCACCTGGACGGCCACCTGTTTACCGAGCTGGCAGGCCGCCTGTACACCAGCGAGGAGCTGGAAGAGCTGATGGCGGAGGAGGACGACGCATGAGAATCCTCTTTATGGGTACGCCCGATTTCGCGGTGCCCTCTCTGGAGGCCCTGATCCAGGCGGGTCACCAGATCTGCGGGGTGTTTACCCAACCCGACAAGCCCAAGAACCGGGGCATGAAGCTTCAGGCTCCGCCGGTGAAGGAGTGCGCTCTGGCCCACGATATCCCGGTGCATCAGCCCACCAAGCTGCGGGACGGCACCGCCCTGGCTCTCATCCAGGAGCTGGCCCCCGAGCTCATCGTGGTGGCCGCCTACGGCCGCATTCTGCCCGACGACATTCTGGCCGCGCCTCCCAAGGGCTGCATCAACGTCCATTCATCCCTGCTGCCCAACTACCGGGGCGCCGCTCCCATCAACTGGGCGGTGCTCAATGGGGATAAGGAGACCGGCGTGACCATCATGCACATGGCCCACGACCTGGATGCCGGGGACATCATCTCCCAGGCTGCCACTCCCATTGATCCCGATGAGACGGTGGTGACCCTCCACGACCGGCTGGCTGTGCTGGGGGCCCAGCTGCTGGTGGAGACGGTGGCTCAGATTGACGCTGGTACTGCTACCCGCACCCCTCAGGACCATGACAAGGCCACCCTGGCCCCCATGCTGAGCCGGGAACTGTCCCCCATGGACTTCACCCGCACCGCCCGTCAGCTCCACGACCAGGTCCGGGGCCTGATTCCCTGGCCCGCCGCCGTGGCTACCTTGGGAGACAAGCGGTGTAAAGTATTTAAAACTGTCGTTTCTGAGGGGCGCACCAACGCTGCTCCCGGCACTGTTCTGGCCGCCGGAAAGGATGGCCTGGCGGTGGCCTGCGGGGAGGGCACCGTACTGCGGCTGGAGGAGATCCAGCCCGACGGCGGCAAACGCATGAAGGCCGCCGACTACCTGCGGGGTCACCCCATTGCGGTGGGGACCGTGCTGTCCCTGCCGGAGCAGGGGAAATGAACCTGATCTGGACCCTGGCGGTCACCGGCGTGGTGGCCGCCCTGGGTTTGTACCTGGTGCTGCGGTGGCTGGGCCGGGCCGGTGTGCCGGTGCCTCTGGCCGCCAAAGGACTTGCAGCCAAGGGCTATATGCCTGACAGTAGAGAATGTGTAAAGGTATTTGCCGTTACATTTGGATTCCGTATTTTGATCTTCCTGCTGGTGGGGTTGGTGGCCTGTTTCGTGCTTTATCCCGGCTCCGGTCCCGACGCCTTCCTGTGGATCTGGAAGAAATGGGACGGCCTGCACTACGTCAATCTGGCGGAGCTGGGCTATTCCGGCTATGTGGAGGACGGGAAAAATCTGTTTCTGGTGTTTTTCCCCTTGTATCCCTGGCTGATGCGGGTGATTTCCCTTATCACGGGCAATACTATGGCGGCGGGGCTGCTGATTTCCTTTGTCTGTTACGGGGCGGGCTGCGTCTTTCTCTACAAACTGGCCGCCTTTGAGCTGGGCAGGGAAGGCGCCCGGCGGACGGTGCTCTTTCTGTCGGTGTATCCCTACGCGTTCTTCTTCGGCGGCATTATGACGGAGAGCTTGTTCCTGCTTACCACCGCCGCAGGGCTGTGGTACATCCGCCGCCACCGCTGGTGGCTGGCGGGGATATGGGGGCTGTTGGCCGCCATGACCAGGATGCACGGCGTCCTGCTCATTGGGGCGGCAGCGGCCGAGCTGGTGGAGCATATGGGCCGTTTTGATTGGAAAACCATTGCCCGCAGGCTACCTGCCCTACTGCTGCCGGCTGTGGGCACCCTGATCTATTTGACCCTCAACTGGTCTGTAACTGGCAACCCATTTGCCTTTACAGTTATGCAGCAGCACTGGAGTCAGGGCTTCTGTCCCATTGCCGATACCCTGTGGTATGTGCTGCAAAACGCCCTGAGCTACCCTACGGAGCTGGTGCGGTACCAGATTTGGATCCCCACCATTGTGCTCTTCCCGGTGTTTTTTGCCCTGCTGGTATGGGCCCGGAACAAGTTCCGGGGTATGTACACTCTGTACGGCTTTGCGTACCTGGTGCTCAACTACTCTTTGTCCTGGCTGCTCAGCGCCGGACGCTATCTGTCCTGCGCCCTGCCGTTCTTCCTGTTCGCCGCCGCCCTCACCGAGGGGAGACCCAAGCTGACAGCGGCGATCACCACCGCCATGGGGGCGGGATTCCTGCTCAATCTGTTCTGGTTCCTCACCGGGGGCCAGGTCATGTGACTGGAGGTCATTATGCCCTTTTTCTACTATTTTGACACCTATTACTGGATCATTCTGGTGCCAGCTATGCTCATCGCCCTGCTGGCCCAGATCAACGTGTCCTCTACCTTCAACCGCTATTCCCGCATTGCCAGCCGCCGGGGCCTTACCGGCGCACAGGCTGCGGAGGAGGTACTGAAGGCCCACGGGGTGTACGGCGTGCGCATCACCCGGGTGTCCGGTAAGCTTACCGACCACTATGATCCCCGGACCAATACCATCCGCCTGTCCGACGCGGTGTACGGTTCCACCAGCATCGCCTCGGTGGGAGTGGCCGCCCATGAGGCGGGCCACGCCGTCCAGTACGCCCAGGAGTACGGTCCTATCAAACTGAGAGGGGCCATCATCCCGGTATGTAACTTCAGCTCCCAGATCTCCATCCTGCTCATTATCCTGGGCTTTGTCCTGTATTCCAGGCCCCTGTTTGCCGTGGGTGTGGTGCTCTTTGCCGTGGCCGCCTTCTTCCAGGTGGTCACCCTGCCTGTGGAGTTCAACGCCTCCCGCAGAGCCATCCAATCTTTGCAGGATACCCATATGCTGGACGACCAGGAGCTGCGGGGGGCCAAGAAGGTGCTTGGGGCTGCCGCCATGACCTATGTGGCCGCTCTGCTGGTGTCCATTGCCCAGCTGCTGCGCTATATCCTGGCTTTCAACAGCCGCCGGAGGGATTGACATATGACTGCCAGAGAAGCGGCCCTCCGGGCCCTGGTGGCCTGCGAACAGCAGGGCGCCTGGTCGGACGGCTTTTTGAAGAAGATCCTGCGTACCGCCGGACTGGACAGCCGGGACGCAGCCCTCACCACCCGGCTGTGCTTTGGTGTGCTCCAGAACAGGCTGCTGCTGGACTACTACTTGGGCAAGCTGTCCACGGTGAAGCTGGAAAAGATGGAGCCCGCCGTCCGCAATGCCTTGCGGCTGGGGGCCTATCAAGTGTTATCCCTTGACAGAGTGCCCGACCACGCCGCCGTCAGCGAGGCGGTGGATCTGGCACGGAAGGGCTCCAAGAATCCCCGGTCCGCCGGTCTGGTGAACGGTGTGCTTCGGTCCCTGGTGCGGCAGAAGGACAGCCTGGAGCCGCCGGAGGACCCGGCGGTGCGGTATAGCCATCCCCAGTGGCTGGCCGACCTCTTTACCCGCCGGCTGGGCAGGGAGGAGGCCACCGCCCTTATGGCGGCCAACAACGGGGAGCCGCCCACCTGCGCCCAGGTGAACACCACCAAGGCCACGGTGGAAGAAGTGACCGATTCCCTCCGGGCGGAGGGAGTGGAGGTCCAGCCTCATCCCTGGCTGCCAAACTGCCTGCTGCTGTCCCACACCGGCAGCCTGGAGGAGCTGGCCGCCTTCCGGGATGGCCTCTTTTACATTCAGGACGCCGCCGCCAAGCTGGCGGTGCTGGCCGCCGACCCCAGAGAAGGCATGGACGTGCTGGACGCCTGCGCCGCCCCCGGCGGCAAGTCCTTTGCCGCCGCCATTGCCATGTGGGGCGAGGGGAAGGTGGTATCCTGCGACATCCACCCACATAAGATGGACCTGATCCAGGCGGGGGCCAAGCGGTTAGGCCTGGACTGTATTACAGCGGAAGTGCTGGACGGCAGGGAGTGTAAAGAAGAATTCCTTGACGGATTTGACCTGGTATTGGCCGACGTGCCCTGCTCCGGCCTGGGTATCATCCGCAAGAAGCCGGACATCCGCTATAAGGACCCCAAGCCCCTGGAGGGGCTGCCCCGGGTCCAGAAGGCCATTCTGGACAATGTGTGCCGCTACGTCCGTCCAGGCGGTGTGCTGCTCTACGCCACCTGCACCCTGCTGGAGCGGGAGAATGAGGACGTAGTGCGGGCATTTTTAGACAAGCATAAAGACTTTACATTGGAGCGTTTTCAGGTGCCCGGCGACTTTGAAGGCGCCAGGGAGGGCATGGTGACCTGCTGGCCCCACCGCCACGGCACCGATGGCTTTTTCTTTGCCAAGCTGAGGAGGAAGGCATGACTGACATCAAATCTATGGATCTGGCGGAGATGACCGCCTATTTGAAGGAGTTGGGGGAGCCCGCCTTCCGGGCCAAGCAGGTCTTTCAGTGGCTCCACCGGGGGGTGCGCTCCTTCGATGAGATGACCAACCTGTCCAAGGCCCTGCGGGAGAAGCTGAAGGCCGACTGCCTCCTGTGTCCGCCGGAGGTGGAGCGCAAGCAGGTGTCCGCTCTGGATGGCACCATCAAATATTTATGGCGCTTATCCGACGGAAACTGCATTGAAACCGTTTTGATGCGCTACCATCATGGGAATACTGTGTGTATCTCCTCTCAGGTGGGCTGCCGCATGGGGTGCGCCTTCTGTGCCTCCACTCTTGGTGGCAAGGTAAGAGACTTGACACCTGCTGAGATGCTGGACCAGGTGCTCTTTACGCAGATCGATTCCGGCCACACCATCAGCAATATTGTGCTCATGGGCATCGGTGAACCCCTGGACAACTTCGATACGGTGCTGCGGTTCCTCTCCCTGGTCAACAGCCCCGACGGGCTCAACATTGGAATGCGCCACATCTCTCTGTCCACCTGCGGTCTGGTCGAAAAAATTGACAAACTGGCCGAACATCAGTTACAATTAACCCTATCGGTATCCCTCCATGCCCCCGACGACGAGACCCGCAGCAAGCTCATGCCGGTGAACAGAAGCGTGGGCGTGGAGAAGCTCTTTGACACCTGCCGCCGGTATTTTGAAAAGACCGGGCGGCGGATCTCCTATGAGTACGCCATGGTGGACGGGGTGAACGATTCCGACTGGCAGGCTGACCTGCTGGCCAGTCACCTGAAGGGCACCCCGGGCCATGTGAACCTGATCCCCCTGAACCATGTGGCGGAGAGCCCTCTCAAGCCCAGCCGCCGGGTGGCCCAGTTCCAGAAGCGCCTGGAGTCCCACGGCATTACTGCCACGGTGCGGCGCAAGCTGGGCGGGGACATCGACGCCTCCTGTGGTCAGCTCCGCAGGAAGGCCATGCTGCATACCGATGATTAAGCTGCACTGGCTAAACGCCAGTTCCATTGTTTTGCCGCAGGCCCGGGCAGCAGGGCCGACCGGCTGGAAAAGAGGCTGATTCACTATGATCAAAGCGTGGGGCATCACCGATAAAGGCGTGGTGCGTACCCAGAATCAGGACGGGTATTACTTAGACGTGCCGTCGGAACACCTGGCCGTAGGCGTGGTGTGCGACGGTATGGGCGGCGCCAAGGCGGGCAACATCGCCAGCCTCATTGCCGTGGAGACCTTCGTGGATACCCTCCAGCACGCCCAGGGCGAGCCGGATACCCCGCCGCCGGCGGTGCTGGCCCGTGCGGCGGAGGAGGCCAACGGCGCGGTATACCGCCGGGCCAGTTCCGATCCCGACTGCTTCGGTATGGGCACCACCATGGTGGCGGTGATGGTGGTGGACAACACCGCCTACCTGCTGAACATCGGAGACAGCCGGGCCTACCACATCAACGAAGAGGGGATCACCCGGCTCACCCGGGACCACTCGGTGGTGGAGGACATGGTGGCCCGGGGAGATATCACCCCGGAACAGGCCCGCACTCATCCCCGAAAGAACCTGATCACCCGGGCTCTGGGCGCGGAGGAGCGCATCCGGGCCGACCTATATGAGCGGGAGCTGGTCAGCGGAGACTACCTGCTGCTGTGCTCCGACGGGCTGAGCAACATTCTCTCCGACCAGGAGCTGCTCTACGAGGTCATCCACGGGGGAGATCCGGCTGACTGCTGTCAGCGGCTGCTGGACATCACCATCTCAAGAGGTGCGCCGGACAACGTGACGGCGGTCCTCTTCCAGATCCTTTGAAAAGGGGGTAATGAACTATGGATCAGTACATAGGGAAATTACTCGACAACCGATATGAAATTCTGGAGCGCATCGGCATCGGCGGCATGGCCGTGGTGTACAAGGGCCGGGATCACCGGCTCAACCGGCTGGTGGCCATCAAGATCCTGAAGGAGGAGCTGGCCTCCGACGCCGAGTTCCGCCGCCGCTTCCACGATGAGTCTCAGGCCGTTGCCATGCTGTCCCATCCCAATATCATGGCGGTGTACGACGTGTCCCACACGCCCGAGCTGGACTATATCGTCATGGAACTGCTGGACGGCATCACCCTCAAGCAGTATATGCAGAAGAAGGGCGGCAAGCTGGCCTGGCGGGAGGCCCTTCACTTCATCACCCAGATCATGAAGGCCCTGTCCCACGCCCACAGCCGGGGCATTATCCACCGGGACATCAAGCCCCACAATGTGATGGTGCTGCGGGACGGTTCCCTGAAGGTGGCCGACTTCGGCATCGCCCGGCTCACCTCCTCGGCACAGGCTACCCTGACCCAGGAGGCCCTGGGCTCGGTCCACTATATCTCCCCCGAGCAGGCCCGGGGCAGCCACATCGATGCCCGCAGCGACATCTACTCCGCCGGCGTGGTGCTCTATGAGATGATCACCGGCCGCCTGCCCTATGAGGGAGATTCCCCTGTGGCAGTGGCCATTCAGCACATCAATTCCATCCCCCTGTCTCCCAGAGAGATCGATCCGGAGATCCCCGAGGCTCTGGAAGCCATCACCATGAAGGCCATGGCCTCCGACGTGAACCAGCGGTATATCTCCGCCGACGCCATGCTGGCCGACCTGGAGGAGTTCCGCAAGAATCCCTCCATCAACTTTGACTATACCCCGGCGGATCTGCTGGTCACCGAAGGGGATGAGCCTACCCAGGTGCTGGGGGCCAATACCCCCAGCAATGTGCGGACCCAGCCCGCCCACGCCGACCGCTATGAGGAGGATACCTGGACCCGGTCCAGAGGTCCCCGGCGGGAGGAGGACCCCCGCAGCCGTACCAAAAATAAGCGGTACGAGGATGACTATGAGGAGGTCCGGGGTGCCAACAGCCGTCTGCCCATCTTCCTGGCCATCGGTGCGGTGGCTCTGTTCCTGGTGGGCATGGGTGTGTTCCTGTGGTTCTCCTTCTTCAATGGCCTGGGCGGCGGCGGTTCCACCCAGTATAATGTGCCCAAGCTCATTGGCATGACCGTGGAGGAGGCCGAGCAGCACTCCGACGTGGTGGAGGCTGGCTTCCATATCGTGGTCGGCAATACGGTGGACAGCAGTCTGCCTGCCGGTCAAATCGTATCTCAGGACCCGGAGAGCGGCCGTAACGCCCAGGCGGGCGCTACCATTACCGTGGATCTGAGTAACGGCAGCGACTCCGACGAGCTGGAGGAGGGCGTCATGCCCAACCTGGTGGACCGCGACAAGCGGATCGCCATCAGCGAGCTTAACGCCCTGGGCTACAGCGAGGAGAAGGGCAACCTGGTGATCCAGGAGGAGGCCAGCGAGGACGTGACCAAGGATTACGTCATCTCCACCGATCCCAAGGCCGACGCCAGCCTGGAGGGCGTGGACAAGGTGACCCTGGTGGTGAGCACCGGCCCGGACGAGGAAACGGCCACCGTCATCAACTTTGTGACCATGACGGAGCAGGAAGCCCGGGATGCCGCCGACAAGCTGGGGCTGATGGTCTCCGTGGAGGAGGTATATGACGACTCCGTGGAGGCAGGCCGGGTATGCTGGCAGAGCATCGATCCTAATACCCAGGTGGAGAAGGGCCAGACCATCCGCCTGCGGGTGAGCAAGGGTTCCGACCCCTCCGCCGGCGAACCCACCACCCAGCCCAGCACCGATCCCAATGAGTCCACTCCGCCCACCGACCAGCCCACCGAGTCCCCCAGCAGCCAGCTGAAAACCATCTCCTACACCGTCAATCTGCCCCGGGATCGGGACAGCGTGGAGGTGGTGATCACGGTGGACGGACAGGAGCAGTACCGCAAGACCCTGGATACGGTTCAGCAGCTGGTGACGGTGCCCCTGAAGGGCAGCGGCACCCAGACCGTCGGCGTCTACTTTGACGGCCAGCTCAGCCTGAGCGAGCCCAAAGACTTCGGCTGATATGGAAGGGATCATCTTAAAAGCCCTCAGCGGCTTCTACTATGTAGACGACGGCTCCGGCAGGCTCACCGCCTGCCGGGGCCGGGGCAAATTCCGCCATCAGAAGGTGAGTCCCCTGGTGGGGGACCGGGTGGAGTTTACCCGCCTGGAGGGGGAGAGCGGCATTCTGGACGCCGTTCTGCCCCGGAAAAATGAGTTCCAGCGCCCGGCGGTGGCCAACATCGACCAGCTGGTGGTGGTGGCCTCCGGGGCCATTCCGGTCACCGACCCCTTCCTCATCGACCGGGTGGTGTCCATCGCCGAGGGGCGGGACTGCGAGAGCATCATCGTCCTCAACAAGTGCGACCTGGACGGGGCGGACAGCCTCTACGACACCTACACCAGGGCGGGCTTCACTACCCTGCGGGTGAGTGCCGAGACAGGGGAGGGCATCGACGCCCTTTCTGCCGCAATCGCAGGAAAGGTTTCTGCCTTTACAGGAAACTCCGGCGTGGGCAAGTCCTCCATTCTCAACGCCCTCCAGCCCGACTTCCATATTCGGGTGGGCGAGGTGTCCGACAAGCTGGGCCGTGGCCGCCACACCACCCGCCATGTGGAGCTGTTCCGGCTGGACAGCGGGGCCATCGTGGCCGATACCCCCGGCTTCTCCTCCTTTGATACCGAGGAGATGGAGCTGCGGCGGCCGGAGGAGCTGCAATACACCTTCCGGGAGTTCGCCCCCTATCTGGACCAGTGCCGGTTCACCGGCTGCGCCCATGTAAAGGAAAAAGGCTGTGCAGTCCTTGCGGCGGTAAAAGCGGGTGAGATCCCGGCCAGCCGTCACCAGAGCTATGTGCGGCTGTACCAGCAGGCAAAGGAAGTGCCGGAATGGCAGAGAAAATAACCAAACAGGCCCTCATCGTCGGCGCAGCCCCCTGCGCCGACCTGGCTTTTCTGGGGGCGTATCTGGAGGGAAAGGACTGGACGGTGATCTGCGCCGACGGCGGGCTGCAAACCGCTCTGGCCGCCGGGCTGAAACCGGACTACCTCATCGGGGACTGGGACTCCGGCGGCGGCCCCGCCGGGGACGTGCCCTATGCCACCCTGCCGGTGGAGAAGGACTTTACCGACCTCCAGGCGGCGGCCCACTGGGCCTTGGAACAGGGATGCAAAGAGCTGCTGCTGTGTGGCTGCACCGGCGGGCGGCTGGACCACACCGCCTCCAATCTGGTGCTGCTGGAGTGGATCGCCCGCCGGGGCGGGAAAGCCGTCATGGCCGACGGGGACAACGAGGTGCGTTTTCTGGAAAACGGCGGCCTTACGCTGGAAGATACGCCCCACTATCACTATCTGTCTATCATTCCCCTGGACAAGGCTGTAAAGGGTGTTACCCTGCGTGGGGTAAAATACCCCCTGGAGAGTGCGCTCATCACCCGGGGGGACACTTTGACCGTCAGCAACGAACCCGCCGCGCCGGTGATGGAGATTTCTGTGGAGGAGGGGGCAGTGCTGGTGATCCGCAGCCAGCGGGAACCATAAAAGCATACTGAATACCTCATGTGGGGCGGCAAAAGCCGCCCCCTGTTTTGTTGTCCGCCCCTGGGGCATGAACACAACCGCCTTCCTGCGCGTATACTGGGACAGAACCAGTGAAGGGAGGCGGCTGTTTTGACGTTGGAGGGCAAGAAGGCGCTTGCCGCGGCGGCGCTGTGCGGCGCGGGCGCGGTGCTGCTGTTTCGTCCGGGCACTCTGGCGGTCTTTGTGGCCGGGGCCTGGATGGGCCGCCGGGGCTTTGGCTGGCTCAAACGATATTGGCTTGACAGGGAGGCATAAGGTATGAAGATCGTGGTAGTGAAGTCCCCCAAAGCCCTCAGCAGCCTGCTGAGGCTGGTATTCGGCATCAAAAAATCCGACCTGGCGCCGGAAAGCCGGTCATAGCCGGACCCCCTTGTACATATATTGCCCTAGCAGCAATCAGTCTGGGCAATGGCCCGTACAAGGAGTGGAACGCTATGGAACTGGAACTGGAACGGACGGCGCTGGACGGATTTCGCGGGGTGCTGGACGCCGCCGTGGCGCAGGAGGAGACGGTAGAGAGCATCGTGCCCGACGCCTGCCCGGACCTGCTGGAGGTCTGCGACACCGAAGGTGTGGTGTGCCTCCATAGGAAGGAGGCCATGGAGGGACGGGTGGAGCTGTCCGGCACCATCCACGCCCTGCTGCTCTGCCAGCCCGACGGGGAGGTGGGTCTGCGGCGGCTGGAGGTGGATCTGCCTTTCACCTGCACCGCCGATTCCCCCGACGTCACCCCCGGCTGCAAAGTGGTGGCCCATCCCCGGCTGCGGGGGGCGGACGCCCGGCTGGTCAACCCCCGGAAGGTGCTGGTGCGGGCCGACCTGGTGGTGGACGTACAGGTGTTTGCACCGGTGTCTGACTGGGCTCCCGCCTCGGTGCTGGACCCGGAGCAGGCGGGGGTGGAGCAGCTCAGTCAGAGCTGTGACACCTGTGTGACAGTGTGTGTACAGGAAAAACCCTTCCCATTCAGCGACGAGCTTACCCTGGCGGGCAGCCGCCCCGAGGCGGAAGCACTGCTGAAGTGGCGGGTATCCCTGGAGTGCGGGGAGGCCAAAGTCATCGGCAGCAAGCTGATTTTCAAGGGCTCCGCCCGGCTCCAGGTGCTCTACCGCTGTGCCGACGGCGGGCTGAGCACCGGGGAGTTCGAGCTGCCCATCTCCCAGCTGATGGAGGTGAGCGGCGCCGGGGAGGAGGCCATGTGTCAGGTGGGCCTGATTCTCACCGATCTAAGCTGTGAGCTGGACGACGGGGATGGGCGCACCATCAGCGTGTCCATGGGCCTGCTGGCCCAGGCGGTGATCCGGGAGGAGCGGAGCCTCACGCTGCTCACCGACGTGTACTCCACCCTCTATCAGCTGGATGCCCAGACCCGGACCATGGACCTGAGCCGGGTGGCCGACCGGGGAGAGCGGGAGGTGGCCGTCCGGGAGCTGCTGGAGACCGGCGTGGCCCCCCAGGATGTGCTGGACGCCTATGTGACCATGGGAGACGTGACCCAAAACCGGGAGGGGGAGCGGGTATCCCTCACCGCTCAGGCCAATGTACATCTGCTCTGCCGCACCGAGTCGGGGGAGACGGCTGCCGTTACCCGTACTATCCCGGTGTCCTGCCCGGTGGACCTGCCCGAGGGGGCACGGTGCTCCTGCCGGTGCGCCTGTACCGCCCCGGTGTACGGGGCGCCTGCCTCCGGGGGCGCGGAGGTCCGGTTCCCGGTGCGCTTTGCCTGGCTGGCCCTTACCGGCAGCAAGGCTGCCGCCGTCAGCGCCGTGTCCTTCGACGAGAGTGCCCCCATTGACCACGCCGGCCAGCCCTCCATCGTGCTGCGGATGGTGAGCGGGGGAGAGCGGCTGTGGGACATTGCCAAGGCCTATAGCACCACCGCCCGGGACGTGATGCAGGCCAATGCCCTGGAAGAGGAGGAGCTGCCCGATGGACAGCTGCTGCTCATCCCAAGAAAACGATAAGCTGAGAAAATGGCCGCCATTGGCGGCCATTTTTCATGGAGAGAGCAGGATATTGTTTTCCTCTTGCATTTTGGTTGAGATTCTGCTATATTAGCAATTGCTTAATTACTTAATTAAATGGGAGGACGATCTATGGCATCCAAGCGTTACGCGGCTGTGGGGAACCACTGTGTAGCCTGCGGCTGCTGTGTAAAGGTATGCCCCCTGTCGGCCATCTCCATCTGGTATGGGGTAGTCGCCCAGGTGGACCGGGACAAGTGCGTGGGCTGCGGCAAGTGCGCCAAAGAGTGCCCGGCGGGTACCATTGAACTGCGGGACCGGGAGGTGGGCGCATGAACAAGAAAAAACACTGGTACGACTATCTGTGGATCGTCACCCCCATCTATCTGGGACTGGGGTTCTTCAACATTCTCTTTGCCTGGCTGGGCATGATCTTCTTCTGTCTGCCCCTGCTCATCGCCATCTTTGGCGGCAGCAAGCTGTACTGCAACCGCTACTGCGACCGGGGCCAGTTTCTGTCCCTGCTGGGCGGGCGGCTGAAACTGTCCCGGAATAAATCCACCCCCCGGTGGATGCGGACCAAAGCCTTTCGGTATGGCTTTCTCATCTTTTTCTTCCTCATGTTCTTCCAGATGCTCTTTACCACCTATCTGGTAGGAGTGGGAGCCCGTGACATCGGGGAGTTCGTCAAGCTGTTCTGGACCTTCCAGGTGCCCTGGCACTGGGCCTATCACGGCACCCTCTTTGCCCCCTGGGTGGCCCAGTTCGCCTTCGGATTCTACTCCGTCATGCTCACCTCTACCCTCATAGGCCTCATTGTCATGGTATTGTTTAAGCCCCGGACCTGGTGCGTGTTCTGCCCCATGGGCACCATGACCCAGCTGATCTGCACCCTGCGGGCAGGCAAGGCTCCTTCGGAGGGCTGCGCCTCCTGCTCCGGCTGCCGGAGGTAAGCATATGGACGAACAACTGCGGGAAAAGGCCCAAACCATCGCTTCGCTGATGACCCAGATGGCCAATGAGAACCGGCTGCTCATCCTGTGCGCCCTGCTGGACGGTCCCAGGACAGTGGGGGAGCTGGGGGAGAGCGTGCCCAACATCACCGGCCCCGCCCTGTCCCAGCACCTGCATAAACTGAAGGACGGGGGGCTGGTCCAGGCGGAGAAGCACGGCCAGTTCGTTACCTATTCCATCAAAGACAGCCGCCTTCAGGCCCTGATGGCGGTGCTCAAAGAACAATATTGTGCCCAATGAACAGACAGCGCGTCCCATTTGATGTGGGACGCGCTGTCTGTTTTTCTAATTCCTGCTTCTCATATGGGAAATATTTTGTTAAAATACCATAATTCCTATTGACATACTTTACTCCACTGTGTTAGGATGGTCTCACAAAATAATGATTCTCATTATTGATTTTAAATACAGACAAGGAGGACGACACCATGCTGTTCAAGACCACGGAGCAACACGAAGCCCTGCGGGCCAAGATCCGGGCCTTCGCCGAGGCGGAGGTGAAACCTCAGGCCTTCCTGATGGACAAGGAGAACCAATTCCCTGACGAGGCCATTAAGAAGCTGGGGGAGATGGGGCTCATGGGCATCCCCTATCCCAAGGAGTACGGCGGCGCCGGGCTGGACGCCCTGAGCTACGCGATCGCGGTGGAGGAGCTGTCCAGGGTGGACGGCGGCACCGGCGTCATCCTGTCGGCCCACGTGTCCCTGGGCTCCTGGCCCATCTTCGCCTACGGTACTGAGGAGCAGAAGCAGAAGTACCTGGTGCCCCTGGCAAAGGGCGAGAAGATCGGCGCCTTTGGCCTCACCGAGCCCAACGCCGGCTCGGATGCCGGCGGCACTGAGACCACCGCCGTGGACAAGGGGGACCACTGGCTCCTCAACGGCGGCAAGATCTTCATTACCAACGCGCCCAAGGCGGACACCTATGTGGTCTTCGCCGTCACCACCCCCGACATCGGCACCCGTGGCATCTCCGCCTTCATCGTGGAGAAGGGCTGGGAGGGCTTCACCTTCGGTGACCACTACGACAAGATGGGCATTCGTTCCTCCTCCACCGCTGAGCTCATCTTCAACGATGTGAAGGTACCCAAGGAGAACCTGCTGGGCAAGGAGGGCCAGGGCTTCAAGATCGCCATGTCCACCCTGGACGGCGGACGTATCGGCATCGCGGCTCAGGCCCTGGGCATCGCCCAGGGGGCCTATGAGGCCGCCGTGGAGTACGCCAAGGAGCGGGTCCAGTTCGGCAAGCCCATCGGTTTCAACCAGTCCATCGGCTTCAAGCTGGCCGATATGGCAACCAAAATCCGCTGTGCCCGTATGCTGGTCTACTCCGCCGCCGACCTGAAGGAGCACCACGAGCCCTACGGCACCGAGTCCGCCATGGCCAAGATGTATGCCTCCGACATCGCCCTGGAGGTCACCAACGACGCCGTCCAGATCTTCGGCGGCACCGGCTTCCTCAAGGGTATGGACGTGGAGCGGATGTACCGGGACGCCAAGATCACCACCATCTACGAGGGCACCAACGAGATCCAGCGGGTGGTCATCTCCTCCGCTATCATGGGCAAGCCCCCCAAGAGCGAGGGCGGCTCCTCCAGCCGACCCAAGAAGCCCGCTCCCGTCACCGGCGTGCGCAAGCGCATTCTGCTGAAGGAGGGGAGTGCTGCCGATCAGGTCAACGCTCTGGTGGAACATCTGAAGAAGGACGGCCACGACTTTACTGTTGGCATCCCCATGGATACCCCCATCAGCCAGGCCGAGCGTGTGGTGTCTGCCGGTCAGGGCATCGGGGACAAAAAGAACATGAAGCTGGTGGAGAATCTGGCCAAGGCTGCCGGCGCCGCCATTGGCTCCTCCCGCCCGGTGGCCGAGACCCTGAAGTATGTGCCCCTGGACCGGTATGTGGGTATGTCCGGCCAGAAGTTCAAGGGCAATCTGTACATCGCCTGCGGCATCTCGGGCGCCATCCAGCACCTGAAGGGCATCAAGGACGCCTCCACCATCGTGGCCATCAACAAGAACGGCAACGCACCCATCTTCAAGAACTGTGACTATGGCATCGTGGGGGACGTCAACGAAATCCTGCCCCTGCTGGCCGCCGCCCTGGATACCGGGGAGAAGCAGCCTGCGCCTCCCATGGTGAAGATGAAGCGCCCCGCGCCTCCCAAGCCCGAGCCCATCGGCAAGCGGTATGTTTGCGGTGGCTGCGGCTACGAGTACGTGCCCGAGCTGGGCGACCCAGACGCCGAGGTGGCTCCCGGCACCCTGTTCGAGAACCTGCCCGAGGAGTGGGTGTGCCCCGAGTGCGCCGAGGGCAAGGATATGTTTATTGAAGCTTGAGTAAGAAGGAGGGACTATCATGTATTGTGTCCGCAATGTGACGGAAGATCTGTTCTGGGTGGGCGCCAACGACCACCGGCTCCACCTGTTTGAAAACATCCATCCCATCCCCCGTGGAGTCAGCTATAACGCCTACCTGCTGCTGGACGAAAAGACCGTCCTCTTCGACACCGTGGACTGGTCGGCCTGCCGCCAGCTGCTGGAGAACGTGGAGCATCTGCTGGGGGACCGCCCTCTGGATTACCTGGTCATCAACCATATGGAGCCTGACCACGGGGCCTCCATTGAGGAGATCCTGCTGCGCTGGCCCCAGGTGAAGGTGATCTCCACCGAGAAGTCCTTCCTCTTCATGCGCCAGTTCGGCTTCCAGATCGACGGCCATGAGCTCATCGAGGTGAAGGAGGGGGACACCCAGACCTTCGGCAAGCACACCGTCACCTTCGTGGCTGCCCCCATGGTCCACTGGCCCGAGGCCATGGTCACCTTCGACACCACCAACGGCGTTCTCTTCTCCGCCGACGCCTTCGGCTCTTTCGGTGCCCTGGACGGCAAGCTGTTCGCCGACGAGGTCAACTTCGACCGGGACTGGATCGATGACGCCCGCCGCTACCTCACCAACATCGTGGGCAAGTACGGCCCCCACATCCAGCTGCTGCTCAAGAAGGCCGGTACCATTCTGGACCAGATCAAGTACATCTGCCCCCTCCACGGTCCCGTATGGCGGAAGGACCTGGGCTACTTCATCGACAAATACGACAAGTGGAGCCGCTACGAGCCGGAGGAGAAGGGCGTTATGATCGCCTACGCCTCCATGTACGGCAACACCGAGGCCGCCGCCCAGGCCCTGGCCGCCAAGCTGTGTGAGAAGGGCGTCACCAACGTGTGGGTGTATGACGTATCCAACACCCATGTGTCCTACCTGGTCAGCGAGTCCTTCCGGCTGAGCCACATCGTGCTGGCCAGCGTCACCTACAACCTCGGCATCTACCCCGTGATGCACGACTATCTCATGCACCTGAAGGGCCTCAACCTCCAGAACCGTACCTTCGCCCTCATCGAGAACGGCTCCTGGGCTCCCAAGTCCGGCGATCTGATGCAGAAGTTCGTGGATGAGGAGCTGAAGAACATGACCGTCCTCAATGACCGTCTGTCCATCGCCTCCGCCCTCCACGCCGACAAGGCCGCCGAGCTGGAGGCCCTGGCCGACGCCATTGTGGAATCCATGCAGTAACCGTTCAGGACCCCGCTTCGGCGGGGTCCTTTTCCGTCCGCCATGAATAATCCACGGCTTATCCCCATACCTATGTAGAGAAAACGCCGGCTTAACATGGCCGAAGGAGGAATTGCCAGTGGAACAACGCAAGCTCTATGAGGATATCGCCCTGCGGACCGAGGGGGATATCTATATCGGCGTGGTGGGGCCGGTGCGGACTGGAAAATCCACGTTCATCAAGCGGTTCATGGAGACCATGGTCCTCCCGGGCATCGACAACGTCTACCGCCGGGAGCGGGCCAAGGATGAGCTGCCCCAGAGCGGCTCGGGCCGCACCATCATGACCGCCGAGCCCAAATTCGTCCCCGAGGAGGCGGTGGAGGTCACCATGGACAGCGGGGCCGCCTTCAAGGTGCGGCTCATCGACTGCGTGGGCTATCTGGTGCCCGGGGCGGTGGGCTCCCTGGAGGACGACGCCCCCCGGATGGTGACCACCCCCTGGTTTCCCCAGCCCATCCCCATGACCGAGGCCGCCGAGATCGGCACCCGGAAGGTCATCGCCGAGCACTCCACCATCGGCATCGTGGTCACCACCGACGGCACCGTCACCGACATCCCCCGGGAGGACTACCTGGAGGCGGAGGAGCGGGTCATCACCGAGCTCAGGGAGCTGGGCAAGCCCTTCCTGGTGGTGCTCAACTCCGCCCAGCCCGGCTCCGACCGGGCCCAGGCCATAAGGGCGGACATCGCCTCCCGGTACGACGTCACCTGCGTGTGCGTCAACTGCCTGGAGCTGGAGGAGGAGGCGGTGACCGGCATCATCAAGGGGGTGCTGTACGAGTTCCCGGTGAAGGAGCTGGACCTGTTTCTGCCCCCCTGGGTGGACGCCCTGCCCTGGGACCACCCCATCAAAAACGGCCTGTACGCCGCCATCCGGGAGAGCGCCAGGGGGATGCGCCGCATCCGGGACGTGGAGGGCACGGTGGCCGCCATGGGCGGCTGCGACACGGTGAGCCGGGCCCAGGTCACCGCCATCAACCTGGGCACCGGCCTGGCCGCCGCCGACCTGGAGCTGCCCCGGAGCCTCTTCTACGATACCCTGTCCCAGCAGTCCGGCTTCACCATCCACGACGACGGGGACCTGCTGGAGCTGCTCAGCCGCCTGTCCGGGGTCAAGGCCGCCTACGACAAGGTGGCGGGGGCCCTGGAGGAGGTACGGACCACCGGCTACGGCATCGTGGTGCCCGGCACCGACGAGCTGGTGCTGGAGGAGCCGGAGATCGTCCGGCAGGGGGGGCGGTACGGGGTGCGCCTCAAGGCCTCGGCCCCCTCCATCCACATGATAAGGGCGGACATCGAGACCGAGGTCTCCCCCATCGTGGGCAACGAGAAGCAGAGCGAGGAGATGGTCAACTTCCTGCTCCAGGAGTTCGAGGGGGACACCAAGGCCATCTGGCAGTCCAACATCTTCGGCAAGTCCTTCCACGAGCTGGTCAGCGAGGACCTGAACGCCAAGCTCAAGCGGATGCCGGAGGACGCCCGGTCCAAGCTGCAGGAGACCCTCCAGCGCATTATCAACGAGGGTTCCGGCGGGCTGATCTGCATCATCCTGTAAGAAAAGGCGGGAGCATGGCCGGTACGTCTTGCTTCGGACTGGGAAATGTTGTATCGTATCAGGCAGAGAGGACCCAGAAAGAGAAGAAGGAGAGATCCCGATGAAAAGACGTACCCTGTGTGTGTTGGCCGCCGTGCTGGTGTGCCTGGCCGGCTGCTCCGGCGGCGACGGCCTGGTGGGAAATATCTATACCTACGACCATGTGTCCATTGAACTGCCGGAGGGCTATGAGGTGGATGAGAGCGGTTCCTTCCCCATCATCTACTGCCCCGACTACCCGGCGCGGACCGACAACATCAACATCCTCAAAACCTCAGCGGACAGCATCGACAACTACGACGAGGACGTGATCGACAACTACTACGCCACCTCCCTGAACGGGTACAGCGGGATGCTGTCCTTTGAGAAAACCACGGTGGGGGGCGTTGACGCCATCATCTGTTCCTATGGCGTCGGCATGAACGGCGTGGACATGATAGGCACCCAGTACTATCTGTTCGGCAAGGACTTTACGGATGTCATTACCTTCACCAGCGTATCCGGCGACTATGACGACGACTTCGAGGACATTGCTCAGTCCATCACGGTCCATTGAGCACAAGAGAAAAACCGCTGCAATCCACAGGGATTGCAGCGGTTTTTTGTGTCTTGGATCAGGGTTCCATACCCATGAGGATCTTCTCTGCGGTGATGGGCAGAGAGCGCACCCGCACGCCGGTGGCGTTGTATACCGCCTGGGCGATGGCGGGGGAGGGGGTATTGATGACCACCTCGCCGATGGATTTGGCGCCGAAGGGACCGTTGGGCTCGTAGCTCTCCTCAAACTCCACCCGGATCTCCGGCAGGTCGGTGCGGCAGGGGATTTTGTAGGTCATGAAGGTGGAGTTGACCATCTGGCCCTTGGGGTCGTAGTTGATGTCCTCCAGCAGGGCCATGCCGATGCCCTGGGCGATGCCGCCCTCGGCCTGGACCCGGGCCAGGTTCTTGTTGATGACGGTGCCGCAGTCCACCACGGCTACATAGTCCACAACCTTGGTCTCGCCGGTCTCCAGGTCCACCTCCACCTCGGCAAAGCCCGCCATGAAGGGCGGGGGAGAGGTGGGGCTGCAGTGGCTGGCGGTGGCGGTGAGCCACTGGGTGCCCTCGCCCACCACCAGGTCCTGGGCCAGCTTGTCCAGGGTGATGGAGATCTCCGGATTGGTGCGGTCGTACACCTTGTCCCCGTCAAACTCCGCCCGCTCGGGGTGGATGTTGAGGCGGCGGGCCCCCTCGGCGGCGATCTTCTCGTTGAGCTCGGTGCAGGCCTTCACCACCGCCATGCCGGTGACATAGGTGGTGCTGGAGGCGTAGGAGCCGGTATCGAAGGGGGAGTGGTCGGTATCCACCCCGTCCACGGTGATGCGGTCCATGGGGCAGTTGAGAATCTCGGCGGCCATCTGGGCCAGAATGGTGTCGCAGCCGGTGCCCATATCGGTGGCGCCGATCATCAGGGTATAGTAGCCGTCGTCGTTGAGCTTGATGGTCACCGACGCGGTATCGATGGCAGAGATGCCGGAGCCCTGCATGGTTACCGCCATGCCCACACCCCGGACGCGGTGGTCGTCCACCTTGACGCAGGGGTATTTCTCCTTCCAGCCGATCATCTCCATGCCCCGCTCAATGCACTGGGGCAGCTTGCAGCTGGTGAGGGGCTCGTTGTAGTAGGCGGCCATATTTTCCCCCACATGGGGCAGGTTCATAAGCCGCAGCTGGGCCGGGTCCATGTTCAGCTTCTCCGCCAGCTCATTCATGGCGGACTCCATGGCAAAGCAGCCCTGGGTGGCGCCGTAACCGCGGAAGGCACCGGCGGCCATGGTGTTGGTGTACACCACGTCCCAGGAGAAGCGGAAGGCGGCCTGCCGGGCGTAAAGGGGAATGCTCTTGTGGCCCACCAGGCCGATGGTGGTGGAGGCGTGCTCGCCGTAGGCGCCGGCGTTGGACAGGGCGTGCATATCCACTGCCTTGATGGTGCCGTCCTTCATGGCGCCCACTTTGACGTGGACCCGCATCTGGTGGCGGCTGTTGGAGGCCTGGAAGGACTCCTTCCGGGTGTACACGATTTTGGCGGGCTTGCCGGTGCGGAGGGTGACCAGGGCGGGGAAGAGCTCGCTGACCAGGGTCTGCTTGGCGCCGAAGCCGCCGCCGATGCGGGGCTTCACCACCCGCACCATGTTCTTGGGCAGGCCCAGAGCATGGGCGATGGTGCGGCGGCAGTGGAAGGGCACCTGGGTGGAGGATACCACGTTGAGCCGCCGGTTGTGGTCCAGATAGGTATAGGTGCGGAAGGTCTCCATCATGGCCTGGGCGTTGGCCTTGGTGTAGTAGGTACCCTCCACCACCACGTCGCAGGCAGCCATGGCGGCATCCACGTCGCCGTCGGCGTCGCAGCCGCTGGACACCAGGTTGCGCTTCTGGTCGCCGCCGATGTCGAAGTGGTGGAAGTAGTCATCCTCCGAATGAACCACAATGGGGTTGTCCAGGGCGGCCTCAAAGTCCAGCACCGGCTCCAGAACGTCGTACTTCACCTGGATCATCCGCAGGGCCCGGGCCACGCAGTCCTTGTCCCGGCCTGCCACGATGGCCACCGGGTCGCCCACATAGCGGAGGGTGCGCTCCAGAATGTAGCGGTCGTAGGGGGAAGGCTCCGGGTAGGACTGGCCCGCCAGCGTGTAGCGGATCTGGGGCACGTCCTCCCAGGTCAGGATGCAGGCAATGCCGGGCACCCGGCTGGCGGCGTCCTTGCGGATGGACTTGATGCGGGCGTGGGCGTGGGGGCTGCGGAGCACCTGCACCACCAGGCAGTCACGGGGCACCATGTCCTCGGTGTACACGCCCTTGCCGCCGGTGAGGGCGGCGCCGTCCAGCTTGGGAATGGCCTGATTGACGAATTTCAGATTCATGCCTGACCCCCCTTCTCCCAGGGCTTGTCGTGGAGCCAGGCCCGCAGGGCCCGGGTCTGACCGGCGTAGCCGGAGCAGCGGCACAGGTTGCCCGCCAGATAGTTGGAGATTTCCTCCTCGGTGGGGTCGGTGAGCTCCCGGCGCATGGCCAGCACCGCCATGATGAAGCCGGGGCTGCAATAGCCGCACTGCTCGGCCCCCTGGGCGGTCATGTACCGGCTGAAGGAGGCGGCCTCGTCCTTCACACCCTCCAGGGTGGTGACGTGGAGGCCGTCGGCCCGGGCGGCGGGGTAGGAGCAGGACAGCACCGGCTTGCCCTCCACCCACACGGTACACAGGCCGCAGTTGCTGGTGTCGCAGCCCCGCTTCACGCTGACGTAGCCGTACTTGCGCAGAAACTCCAGCAGCATCATATCGTTGGGGATGTGCTTGTTATACAGCATCCCGTTGACGGTGATCTTGACTTTCATCCCTTGTTCTCCTCCATGCACTGCTCTGCCGCCCGGCGCACCAGCACGGCGGCCAGCTTCTTCCGGTAGTCCGCCCCGGCCCGCAGGTCGGTGCCGTAGGTCAGCTCCTCAGCGGCGGCCTGTCCGGCGGCTGCGGCCCCCTTGCCCTCGTTGAGGCAGGCGGCTGCGCCCTCAGCGCGCACCGCACGGGCGGGACGGGCGCCCACCGACACGGTCCACTGGCCGCCCCGGCAGCTCACCGCCGCCGCCAGGGTGGGGAAGTCGGTGGTGGAGCGGCGGACGCTCTGATAGGCGGCCCGGCGGCCGTCGTCTTTGATGCGTACCTTCAGCAGGATATCGTTGAAGGCGATGGGGGAGGCCATGAACTCCGCCAGGGGGAGCTCGCCGCCCCGATGGAGCACCACGGTGGCGTCCAGCGCCAGAAGGGCGCAGGTCAGGTCGGAGAAGCCGAACCGGGAGAACACAGAGCCTCCCACGGTGGCGCAGTTGCGGAAGGGTACCCCCACGATGTGGGATACACAGTCCCCCAGAATGCCGTCAAAGCGGGAGGTGACGGCGGGGTGAGTCTCCAACTGATGGAGGGTGACCGAGGCCCCCAGCTCCAGATAGCCGTCCTTCACTTCGATCTGGTCCAGGCCCAGCCGGGTCAGGTCAATGGCGCGGCCAATGCGGCGGCGGCCCATTTTCAGCCAGCAGCAGCCACCCAGAATGACGCTGGTCCGGGTGTCCCGCTGGAGCAGCTCGTCAGCTTCCTCAAGGGTCTCGGGGAACACATAGCTCTTGATGGTGAACAAATCTAATTCCTCCCCATAAATCGGGTTTTCTCGCGTTTTACAGAAAGTCTATTATACCGGCTTCTGCCAGAAATGTACAGGGGAAATCATAAAAATACAAGGTTCAGTTTCCATCCTGCAAAAAGCCCTCCAGACCCCGGCGGTCTGTCAGCTTCAGGCTCTTGTAGCCCGTCTTGATCCAGCCCTTTTTATCGAACTCGCCCAGCACCCGGCTTACCGTTACCCGGCTCACCCCCACCGAGGCACCAATCTCCTCATGGGTGCAGCGCACCGTATCCTCCGGCCAGGGCAGGATGGTCAGCAGGTGGCGGGCGATGCGCTTGTCTGCCTGGAGAAAGTCCCCGTCCACATGGCCGGACAGCATCCGCACACGGCGGGCCAGGTCCTCCAGCATGGCGATGGCCAGATCGGGATGGGCGGCAAAGACCTGGGTCAGGTGCTGCCGGTCCACCGCCACCAGCTGGCATTTGGTCACCGCCATGGCGGAGGATACCCGGGGCTGGCCGTCAAAGAAGGCGGCCTCGCCCATCAGCTCGCCGGCATGGGGGAGGGTGAGGATACGCTCCTCGCCCTCGGGGGAACTGATGAAGCACTTGGCGGTGCCCGATACAATATAATAAAAGCAATCCGCCCGGGTGTCCTGGAGATAGATCAGCTCTCCCGGCTCCTTGTGCAGAATGGGCTGGCCGTCGGCCAGAGGCGTCCAGATGTTGCGCAGCATGGCGGTTTCCTCCTTTCGGGCGGGGACAAGCCCTGCCCTTACGGTAAGATTGTAGCATGGTTTACATTCTTCTGGCAAGGGGGTATGGTATGCTGATACCAACAAGAAATAAGGAGGCGCCCTCGTATGGGAATGACCATGACCCAAAAGATCCTGGCCCGCCACGCCGGACTGGACCAGGTGGTACCCGGCCAGCTGGTGGAGGCCAAGCTGGACCTGGTGCTGGGCAACGACATCACCGCGCCCGTCGCCATCACCGAGTTCCGCAAGGCGGGACTGACTCAGGTATTTGATCAAGACAAGATCGCCCTGGTGCTGGACCACTCCACCCCCTGCAAGGACATCAAGTCCGCCCAGCTGTGCGCCCAGGCCCGGGAATTTGCCAAGGAATTTGACATCACCCACTTCTATGACGTGGGCTGCATGGGTGTGGAGCACGCTCTGCTGCCGGAAAAGGGCCTCACCGCCCCCGGTGAGTGCATGATCGGTGCCGACTCCCACACCTGTACTTACGGCGCGGTAGGTATGTTCTCCACCGGCGTGGGCTCCACCGACATGGCCGCCGGCATGGCCACCGGCCTTGCCTGGTTCAAGGTGCCCGCCGCCATCAAGGTCACCCTCACCGGCAAGTTCCAGCCCTATGTGTCCGGTAAAGACGTGATCCTCCACCTGATCGGCCTGATCGGCGTGGACGGCGCTCTGTACAAGTCCCTGGAGTTCGCCGGGGAAGGGGTAGGGGAGCTGTCCATGGACGACCGCTTCACCATCGCCAACATGGCCATTGAGGCGGGCGCCAAAAACGGCATCTTCCCGGTGGACGACAAGACCCGGGCCTACCTGAAGGGCCGTGTTACCCGTGAGTGGGAGGCGGTGGAGGCCGATCCCGACGCCGAGTACGAGCAGGAGATCGTCATTGATCTGAACACCCTCCAGCCCACGGTGGCCCTGCCCCATCTGCCCTCCAACACCCGCACCATCGACCAGGTGGAGGGCACCCACATCGACCAGGTGGTCATCGGCTCCTGCACCAACGGCCGTCTGGACGACCTGCGGCAGGCCGCGGCGGTGCTCAAGGGCCGCAAGGTGGCCAACGGCGTGCGCTGCATCGTCATCCCCGCCACCCAGCAGATCACCCTGGACGCCATGGCCGAGGGCCTGATCCAGACCTTCATCGAGGCGGGCTGCGCCGTGTCCACCCCCACCTGCGGCCCCTGCCTGGGCGGACACATGGGCGTGCTCTCCGACAACGAGCGGGCCATCTCCACCACCAACCGCAACTTCGTGGGCCGCATGGGCCCCGTGTCCTCCGAGATCATCCTGGCCAGCCCCGCCGTGGCCGCCGCTTCCGCGGTGGCGGGCGTGGTCGCCGATCCCCGAACGCTGTAAACAGCGTTCGGGCCCCCATATTTTTCTTCCTCGGGGCAAGTGAATTGCCCCTGCGGCAAGGTTTTGCAGAGCAAAACGCTTGCACGCGCCACTTGGCGCGTCCCGCCTGCGGCGGGTCCCAAGGCACCAAATAAGAAAGGGTGACATCCTTGAAAGTATATAAGTACGGCGACAACGTGGATACCGACGTGATCATTCCCGCCCGGTACCTCAACGCCCCCGACGAGAAATCCCTGGCCTCCCACTGCATGGAGGACATTGACGCCAACTTCGCCTCCACCGTGGAGCAGGGCGACATTATCGTGGCCGGAGCCAACTTCGGCTGCGGCTCCTCCCGGGAGCACGCCCCCCTGTCCATCAAGGCCTGCGGCGTGAAGTGCGTCATTGCCCCCTCCTTCGCCCGCATCTTCTACCGCAACGCCATCAACATCGGTCTGCCCATCATGGAGAGCCCCGAGGCTGCCGCCGCCATCCAGGCGGGGGACACCGTCAGCGTGGACTTTGCCACCGGCACCATCACCGACGAGACCCAGGGCAAGACCTGGCAGGCCGCGCCCTTCCCGGCCTTCGTGGACAACATCATCCAGGCCGGCGGCCTGCTTAACTCCCTGAAAGCGCGAGGTGTGGCGAAATGAATTACAAAATCGCTTTGATCCGGGGCGACGGCATCGGCCCCGAAGTGGTGGGCGAGGCCGTCAAGGTGCTGGAGGCCGTGGGCAAGAAGTTCGGCCACAGCTTTACCTATGAGGACGTGCTGCTGGGCGGCTGCGCCACCGACGCGGTGGGGAAGAGCTACCCCGACGGCACCGCTGAGAAGTGCAAGGCCTGCGACGCCGTGCTGCTGGGCGCGGTGGGCGGCCCCAAGTGGGGGAGCGACAAGCCCGCCGAGCAGCGGCCCGAGACCGCCCTGCTGGCCATCCGCAAGGACCTGGGCCTGTACGCCAACCTGCGCCCCGCCGCCCTGCGGCCTGCCATGGCGGACGCCTGCCCCCTGAAGAAGGAGACCGCCGAGAAGGGCATCGACCTGATGATGGTCCGGGAGCTCACCGGCGGCATCTACTTCGGCCAGCGGGAGAAGTACGACACCCCCGACCGGGGCGTGGAGTGCGCCGACCGGATGGCTTACTCCGAGAAGGAGATCGAGCGCATCGGCCGCCGGGCCTTCGAGCTGGCCCGGCTCCGCCGGAAGAAGGTGTCCTCCGTGGACAAGGCCAACGTGCTGGAGACCTCCCGGCTGTGGCGGTCCGTCATGCACCGGCTGGCGGAGGAGTATTCCGACGTTCAGTACGAGGATGTGCTGGTGGACAACTGCGCCATGCAGCTGGTCCGTGACCCCGGCCAGTTCGACGTGGTGGTCACCGAGAATATGTTCGGCGACATCCTGTCCGACGAGGCCTCCATGGTCACCGGCTCCATCGGCCTGCTGCCCTCCGCCTCCATTGGCGACACCGCTCCCGGCCTCTACGAGCCCATCCACGGCTCCGCCCCCGACATCGCCGGTCAGGACAAGGCCAACCCCATCGCCACCATTCTGTCGGTGGCCATGATGTTCCGCTACTCCTTCCACCTGGCCGCCGAGGCCGATGCGGTAGAGGCCGCTGTGGACGCTGTGCTGGCCGAGGGCTGGCGCACCGCCGACATCGCCGAGCCGGGTGTCACCCCCATCGGCACCAAGCAGATGGGCGATCTCATCTGCGCCAAGATCTAAGGAAAACAGGGAAGAGGCGGCAGTGCCGCCTCTTCTTTTTTATCAGTATATAAAAAGAGCCGTTCCCGTGGTGGGAACGGCTCTTTTCTGTCGTTAGATTACATATCGACGGTCAGGACCTTCTTCAGGCGGGCAAAGCGGGGGAGGGAGTTCTCCTTGGGGCCGTTGGCCTCGCCCTGGATGAGGGGCAGGACGTAGTCGATGAATTCCTGCTTCACGCCGTTGCCGGCCTCGTTGATCCACTCGCGGGGCACCTTCTTCTCGAAGTTGGCCACGATGTCCAGGGGCTGCAGCACGGTCTCGCACTTGTAGCCGCCGTCGCGGGTGCACTGGAAGGCCACCATCTTGTCGGTGGTGCCGGCCACAGCGGCCTCCACGGCGGTCTTACCGGCCAGGAAGGCCTCGTCGATGTCGGTCTTGGAGCCCACGTGAGAGCCGCAGCGCTGCAGCAGGGACAGCTCGATGCCGCGGACCTTGGCGCCGGTCTTGTTTTTGATAATGTCGGCCAGCTTGACAGCCAGGCCGCCCAGCTGAGCGTGGCCGAAGCCGTCGGTGGCGGAGGTCTCAGCCTCGGACACGAAGCGGCCGTCGGCATAGTGGATGCCCTCGGACACGGCCACCATGCACTTGCCGGTCTTGTTGTAGATGTCGGTTACGTCCTTGACGAACTGATCCATGTCAAAGTCGGTCTCAGGCAGGTAGACCAGGTCGGGGCCGCAGCCGGTGAGGGAGGCCAGGGCGGCGGAGCCGGCCAGCCAGCCGGCGTGACGGCCCATGATCTCGATGACGGTGACCATGCCGGTGTCATAGACGTGGGCGTCCTGCCACACCTCGGCGCAGGAAGTGGCGATATACTTGGCGGCGGAAGCGAAGCCGGGGCAGTGGTCGGTGCCGTTCAGGTCGTTGTCGATGGTCTTGGGCACGCCCATGATGCGGCACTCATAGCCCACCTTCTGCATATACTTGGAGATCTTGTTGCAGGTGTCCATGGAGTCGTTGCCGCCGTTATAGAAGAAGTAGCGCACGTCGTACTTCTTGAAGATCTCAAGGATACGCTTATAATCGGTATCGTCCTTGTCGGGGTCGGCCAGCTTATAGCGGCAGGAGCCCAGAGCGGAGGAGGGGGTGTACTTGAGCAGATCCAGCTCGGCGGCGTCCTCCTGGCCCATATCGTACAGCTTGTCGTCCAGCACGCCCTTGATACCGTGGGCGGCGCCCAGCACCCGGGTGATGCAGTCGGTGTCCAGGGCGGTGCGGATCACGCCCAGAGCACTGGCGTTGATGACGGCGGTAGGACCGCCGGACTGGCCGATAATACAAGCGCCTCTCAGTTCACTCATGAAAGTTGCCTCCTGTTGGTTGAATAAATTTTTACAAATTTTGATTTTGCGGGAATATCATATCACGTCCTCTTGAAATTATCAAGGAGACCTGCTAAAATCATGGTGCATCAAAAAAAGGAGATGACTGATATGCCTCTCGTAACTACTAAGGAAATGTTCCAGAAGGCCTACAACGGCGGCTACGCCATCGGCGCCTTCAATGTCAATAACATGGAGATTGTCCAGGGCATCACCGAGGCTGCCAAGGAAGTCAACGCCCCCCTGATCCTCCAGGTGTCCAAGGGCGCCCGCGCCTACGCCAACCACACCTACCTGGTGAAGCTGGTTGAGGCCGCCATCATTGAGACCGGCCTGCCCATCTGCCTGCATCTGGACCACGGCGACAGCTTCGAGATCTGCAAGAGCTGCATCGACGGCGGCTTTACCTCCGTCATGATCGACGCCTCCTCCAAGCCCTTCGCTGAGAACATCGAGATCACCAAGAAGGTCGTTGAGTATGCCCACGATCACGGCGTCGTCGTCGAGGCCGAGCTGGGCGCTCTGGCCGGCGTGGAGGACGAGGTCAACGTGTCCGCCGCCGACTCCCACTACACCCGTCCCGAAGAGGTGGAGGAGTTTGTCTCCAAGACCAACTGTGACTCCCTGGCCATTGCCATCGGCACCAGCCACGGCGCTTACAAGTTCACCGCCGCTCAGTGCACCCGCAATGAGAAGGGCGAGCTGGTTCCCCCGCCCCTGCGCTTCGACATCCTGGACGAGGTCGTGAAGCGTCTGCCCGGCTTCCCCATCGTGCTCCATGGCTCCTCTTCCGTGCCTCAGGAGTTCGTGAAGATGGTCAACGAGAATGGCGGCAAGATGCCCGACGCCGTGGGTATTCCCGAGGAGCAGCTGCGTCAGGCCGCCCGGGGCGCTGTGTGTAAGATCAACATCGACTCCGACCTGCGCCTGGCCATGACCGGCACCATCCGCAAGTTCTTCAACGATCATCCCGACAAGTTCGACCCCCGCGAGTACCTGAAGCCCGCCCGTGCCGCCATCAAGGAGCTGGTGAAGCACAAGCTGGTTTACGTTCTGGGCTGCGACGGCAAGGCCTGATCCAACAAAATCACCACAAAAAAGGAGAGGGGAGACCCCAATGTCATTAAGTTAAGAAATTCTCCGCGTCCCTAAAAATGCCCACCCCAAAAATAACGGGGTGGGCATTTTTTATTGAGCAATATAGTTTTGTAAATTCCCAAAACAAGCTTCTAGTCGTACATACTTTAAAATACAGAATCAGTATCCACAAAGTAAGGCCATTTTCGAGATAAACCCTGATAGTTTTTTATTGTGGATTGCGTCTGTCAAATGGCATACACATTCAAGCGCTTTGACCAACGGACTTTTATCGGCTCCAACTGTAATCTTCCAAGAATAACTTGGGGCAAGGTCTTTTGTGTTTTCGTCCCATAGCTCCATTGTAAAAGCATTCTCTTTTGCAACTAATTGGCTTACAGCAAACCATATATCCGATGAATTATCCAGGAAAAAAGCAATTCTAGTCAATTCGTTAGGAAAATATTTACCAAGATTAAATTTTTCCACTATTCCGTTTACATCCGTCAGTTTAAAACTATGCGGTTCACTAAGAAGATACTTTTCAAAACTACTTGTAGCATAGGCAGACAAATGCGTCTGGTGCTCTAGATAGTAACTAATTGCAGAAATCTTTACATTTGAAATAGTTAATGCACTTTTCTTAAAAGCAATTTTTCGATATTGGTCGTGGGAGTCAATTTCAACTCCTAATTTTCCTAAAGGCGTTTCAAATCGATATACCGGATTCATATTTTATTTCATCTTCCTTTTTAGCGGCCTTATGCGCTGGGCAGAGCAAGTTCTTCTGAAATCTTTATGGGAAGGCCCTTGCTTTTCTATATACTATCGGTTAAAATTGGCTATGGAAACATAAATAGCGGCAGGACATGACGGGCGGCAACCCGCCATGTCCCGATGATGAGTGATTGCAGCACTCAACACCACAGTCATCCGACTGTACCGTATCTCCCATTATACCGATGGAGAGGTTCTTTTTCAAGCAAAATCCATCGAAAGTGGGATTGGTGTTTCGCTTTGATTGTGTTCAGTCAAGCGGTGTTGAGTTATACGCTCAGCACCGCTTTTATGTTTCCGGCGATAGCCCCGGGCGGGGGTTTTCCCCGCCCGTTGGGCCACTCGTCGGAACAAAAGAAGAGAGAGGGAAGAACATGAAAAAAAGATTGGTTGCACTTGCTCTATCGTTGGGTATATTCCTTGGAACCGCAGCACCGGCAAGTGCCGGCTTCAGTGATGGAACTGAGGGCCGTAACAACACGCTGGCAGTCGGCGACAGCGTGGCGGCCATGATTGACAAGAATGGTACCCTTTGGGCTTGGGGAAATATGAACACCGGAATTCTGGGAACCGGTCCTGTAAATGAGGAGACAGGGCCTCGGAAGGTCATGGACCATGTGCGCTCCTTTGAGTTTTTGGGAGGAAACTTTGCCGCCATCAAGACAGACGATTCTCTCTGGATGTGGGGAACAGACACGGTCAATGGTGTGATGGGTAACGGCAAGGAATATGCCCCTGGAGAAAGACAAGATACCCCCATCAAGATTATGGACAATGTGCTCGCGGTCAGTTTTGGAGCTGGTCATGTTGCTGCCATTAAGAAGGATCACTCCCTTTGGACCTGGGGCTACAATGGAAGCGGACAGATTGGAAACGGTATCTGTGGCTGGGTGGAGCCTGAAAATAGCAGCCAAGCCACTCCAGTTAAAGTGATGGATGATGTCGTTTCTGTCAGCTGCGGAAAAAACTATACCGCCGCCGTCAAGTCGGATGGTACATTGTGGATGTGGGGAGACAACAATTTCAATCAGTTCAACAACGGCAGTAAGGGAAACTTGACAACTTCGTTTCTAAATGCTGAGTTAGTATATCAAACTGTCCCGACAAAGATTATGGACCATGTTGTTTCCGTCGCCTGTGGCGAAGACCCGCCTCTCGTTCTGAAAACAGATGGGACCTTGGTGACCTGGCCGGACTCTGCACAGCCAAAAGGAGTTCTTTGGGAAGTATATAATATATTAAACCCTGATTTGCCCGATGACCTGACGGAGCCTATGCCGCAAAAAATCATATCCAATGATGTAATATATATGGAGCAGGGCCCCCACTATCCATTGGGACTGAACAATATTGCATTTATCACAAAAGACAATTCTCTTTGGATATATGGAAACAATACATACGGCCAGCTTGGTTCGAGCGGCACGGTTTCTGGCACATACACCGCATTCCCGTTGAAAGTGATGGACGATGTGGCCGATGTCTCCCTGAGCGATATGACCGTGGTTGCGATGAAAACGGACGGTTCTGTTTGGGCTTGGGGCTCTCCACACAACAATCTTTTGCTCAATGGCGGAAGCGGAGATTTGACCAGAACGCTTTATGATATTAATGGCAGTCCGTTCAACGCAGTGGGCCAGGAAACACCTCTGCGGCTGGCGAACCTGACTGCAAAGACTCCCGGCGAGAGTGTGCTGCTCCCGGTTATAGGAGGCTTCTCCGATGTGCGTATTAACGCCTACTACGCCGACGCGGTAAAGTGGGCGGTCCACAAGGGCGTTACCAGCGGCACCAGCTCCACCACATTCAGCCCTGATACCACCTGCACGACGGGAGAGATTTTGACCTTCCTGTGGAGAGCCAACGGCTCCCCCGCTCCCGCTAGCAGTAATAATGCTATCCCCGCTGGGAAGTATTACACCGACGCGGCCAACTGGGCGCTGGAAAAGGGTTTGACGGATTCCTTTGACGCTGATACACCCGCCACCCGTGCCGCTACCGTGACCTATCTCTGGAAACTGGCCGGGAAGCCCGACGCGAAAAATGCTGCTTCCTTCACCGATGTGGCCGCGGGCGCGGCATACGCTGATGCTGTGGCATGGGCGGTGGAGCAGGGCATTACCGGCGGCACCGGAGCAAACCGCTTTTCCCCGGATGTCACCTGCACCCGTGGGCAAATTGTAACTTTCCTCTATCGCGATTTGGCCGAATAGAATCGGACAATCCGCCGTCCTGCCGTATGGCGGGGCGGCGGATTTTTCCTGCCTTTTGCGGATATTGCTGTCCATATCTATTCCGCTGAATTTTTTGATACGTTCTACCGATAAGTTGATATCTCTGACTTCCGCTTAACTTAACTGCCCATTTCTCGCCCAAAGGCGTAAAAAAGTACCCAGCTGAAAAAATTGTGCCCGACATATTTCTGATACAGAAAGCAGACAAGTTGAAAATTGAGAACTGGCTTGCCTTGTTGTTCAGATTCAAAAATCTTTCTGTTTTTTCAACGTTCTTAAAACTGGTTGAGAAAATGGAGAAAGCGTCCGTTATTTCCCCCGGTTTTCCACTCCATTTAGTTAAGCGGGCATTTCTTTTTTTGGAAAAGTCTGTTTTGCACCTTGAAATCAGGCGTTTTAAAAAATATATAGCATGTTGGGGCGTGCCTTGAACAGTCCGCCCCTCTTTTTTTAGGCTGCCACCCGGTACACAAATCCGGGGAAGCCTTTGACTCGCAGATTCCGCTGGTCTTGCCGTCCGGGTCGGATGGGTACTGTGTACCGCGCTATGTCCAGCAACAGTTTGTCCATGTCGGCTTTGGGGGTGCGAATAAACTCACGGCACAGCATAACGGCCATTTTAAAGTTGACCTTATATGCATAAATGCCTTCTTTTGGCCGATGGACAACGACCTCCCGACATATCCTGCTTGCGAAGTTAAAGGCGGTCATATTAGCGTAGATTTCCTGCTCCGCAAATACGTCCGACTTTCCATGAAGGTTTACCATTCCTACCGAATATTTCCAGTCTCGAAAGGCGGATTCCAGCCCCCAGCGGAGACGATATAATTCCTTGATTTCCTCAAGTGTAAAGGACGCGGGCAGCGAAGTTGCCACTGTTTCAAACTCGCCGCTGTCAAGCAGAAAGCGGCAAATACGAAAACGCATAGGATAAGGGGACGGAAAATCCCAGCGGCCCCGTCGGGTCTTAGCACCTGCCTTGCTTTTCTTTGGAACTTGCAGATAGATATAGCCGTTTTTCTTGTCCTCGTTGGTCTGTGTGGTGGTAATGGTAAAACCGATTGTGCAGTCCAGTTCCATCATAGGCAACTTCGCCACCTCACGCATGGCAGAACGGCTCTGCTTCACGCGAATCAGAAAGTCTACATTCGTCTTTTCAATGCAATGGGCAATGAGATTATAACTCTCAAAGCCGCGGTCTCCGATGATGAGAGTCTTTTGTGAAAAGGTATTACGCTTCAACATTTCCACCAGCGCGCCGATTTCGTCTTTCTTCGGCTCGGGCTGAATGACTAAATCGGCAAAAGTACGGCTTAGAATGTCATAAACCGGGGTCACATGCAGTTGATTTACCCCATTGGGAATCCCCTCATTCTGAACAAAGGACGGAGAAGCAGGATTTCGCGGGAGATTGACTGCTGTTCCATCCACAGCCAACAGGCGATAGCCACGAAAGAGAGCGTTGTCCGTGCAATCGGCGTTGAAGTTGTCAAAGACCGCCCGGAACACAGCGGGGTCAATCTGGGCGCGGCGCTGACTGACAGCGGACGCGGTGACTTTGATACCCGCGGTATATAAAATCTTATCTAAAGAGCCACCCTCCGCGCCGATGAGAAGGCGTATCAGTGTCTCCATCGTGAGAGGGCTTCTGCGAGAAAAGTTTTTGCCCTTGGCGTGGTTTGCAACGGCCTTGCGAATGGCATACTTCAGCGCCATTGCGACAGAAAGTGCGGTTTTCATGAGAGTTTGCCTCCGTGTGTGTATATTCGCCGGGCAAAACGAAACGCCAAACGCACCCCCATCCCTGGGCGTGTACGCTTGGCGTTTGATATGTTCGCTACTATTTACTCACATTACTCACACAATTTTGGCTGTCTCACACAACAAATAAACTCTCAAAAATACTCACAAACTAAACTCAATCAAAAACTGTCACAAAACTCACAATATACACAGAAAACTCACTTTTTAGCTGTCACATATTCTGCATGCGAACACCGTTCACCACGGCGTTAAGTCAATGATACTCGAGTTCTTGAATATTGTCAAATGAGTCTGCCGCCAATTTACAAATTGTTCACTTGCTAAAGATAGACTGCCATAAAGATACCCCGTTGTTAAGGTATAGATTTGCAAATCCATACCTTAACAACGGGGGTTTTTCAGGGAAAAGGGCTTAACTTAATGGCATTGGGGGAGACCCTCTCCTTTTTTTGCACCCTGACCCGCTGCCGCATAGAATAGCGGGAAGGGAGAGAACTGTTATGTGGGAGCCTGTTCCATACGACCGCCGTGCCGCCGTGCGCTACGCCCACCGCTGGGCCTTTGGCCGCAACCCGGCCTACTACGACTATGAGGAGGTGGGGGGCGACTGCACCAGCTTCGCCTCCCAGTGCCTGTATGCCGGCATCGGTGTAATGGACTATACCCCGGAATACGGATGGTATTACCTGGACGCCAACAACAAGGCCCCGGCCTGGACCGGAGTGGAGTTTCTCTACCGCTACCTGACCCAGACCCAGGCGCGCCCCGGCCCCTACGCCGTGGAGACCAGTCTGGACCTGCTGCTGCCGGGAGATATTGTCCAGTTCAGCCCCCAGGGGGAGGTATTCACCCATACCGCCGTGGTGGTCCAGGTGGGGGCACGGCCCACCCTGCGCAATACCCTGGTGGCCGCCCACTCCTACGATGTGGACCGGAAGCCTTTGGGCAATTATGCCTTCCGGGCCATCCGGTACCTCCATGTGCTGGGGGGCTGGCGGGAGACATAGGGCGTTTCATAGAGACGCAAAGAGGCGGACGGCCATATGGCCGCCCGCCTCTTCTCATTGGGGTCAATCCCCCAGGATCAGGCCGGAGTCCTCCAGATAGAGCTGCCGGAAGAAGGAGACGGTACTGCCGCTTTCGTCCTGGCAGGTGCCCGCCAGCACCACGCAGCCATCCAAAGGATCGGCGGCGGCGGTGTCCAGACTGCGGAAGGCGGGCCAGTGCTCCTTTAAAAAGTCCGCATAGGTGACGGTGTAGATGGTCCCGTCCCGGCGGAAGAAGAGCTGCTTGTCGGTGATCAGATCACAGTCTCCGTCCCCGTTCAGGTCCAGGATGCGGACATTTCCCCGGAGGGTACTCTCTGCCCGCAGGAAGCGGACCAGGCCCTCCTCCTGGTTCCACCGGTACAGGTCGATGGTCCAGTTGACCTCCTTGGAGTCATTGCTCCAGCCCGCCAGCAGGCCCTGGTAGCCCAGCAGGGCGGGAAAGTCGTCCAGCCACCGGTTGCCGGACACAATCCCCAGGGGGAGACGGTCAAAGGAGGGCACCACGTCATCATTCTCCAGGGTGATCCGGGGGACGCAGGTGCCGTCCTCCAGGGTGTAGATGCCGAAGTAGAACTGGTCGTCGAAATTGGAGCCGAACCGGGTGGACTCCCTCCAGGGCTCGGGTTGGGGATCGCTGAGTTCTTCATACACCGTCAGCTCCTCCAGGGGAACGGCGACAGGCTCCCCGTTCCCGGAGGCTGGCTGGGCCACCGTGAGGGTGTCACCGCTGAAGGTGAGGGTGCGCAGGAAGGAGGTGGTGGTGCCGGTTTCATCCTCCATCGTGCCGGAAAGCAGGATGCAGCTGCCTCTGGCGGACAGTCTGGCCCCCTCCAGAGTGCGGAAGGCGGGCCAGCGCTGGGCCAGCAGGTCGGCGTAGTTCACGGCGTAGAGGGTATCCTCCCACTGGAGGAGAAGCTGCCGGTCGGTGATCAGCTCCTCCTTCCCGTCCCCGTTCAGGTCCTGGGTCAGCAGCTGACCGCCGGCGCTGCCGTAGGTCTCCGCCAGCAGAGACCGTTTTCCTTCCTCGTCCACGGCAAACAGATCGTAGAACCATTCATCCTGCCGCTCCGACGGCACGCCGGGGTAGGAGGTGATGAAACCGTCGGTGCCCATCAGGTCCAGGTAGTAAAACAGCTGGTAGGTCTCCTGCAGCCCATCCATGCTTCCGGACTGCTTGCGCTGTAGGAAGATCATGGCGCCGGCGTTTTCGCTTCTGGGACCCTCCCGCATGGTCCAGGGTGGGGTTTCGCCGCCCTCACCATAGGAGTCCAGGTCGAAGTGCTGCTCGATGGTGGGATTTTGGGGCACGGCGGGGGCGGAATAGGGGGACAGGTCGGAAAGGGACAGGGTGAAGATCCCATCCTCATATACGGCGGTCCGGGGTCCCGAGAAGGTACAGGCCGCCGCCAGACCCGCCAGCAGCACCGCCGCCAGCACAGCGGCCAGGATGGGGCGCTTTTGGTGGGCGATGCGGGTGATGCGGTCCTTCATCTGCCGCTTGCCGGAGGTCATGGTGGTGGCGGCCAGCAGGGGATTGGTGGGTCTGCCCCGCACCGGCACCAGGGCCAGCAGGGTGCGGCCATAGGCCAGCCGCCCGCTGTGGTCCAGCGCCGCCATGGCCCCCTCGTCACAGGCCAGTTCACAGTCGGTGCGGGACAGAAGGGCCGCCGCCCACACCAGGGGGTGGAACCAGTAGATGGTGAGGCACACACACCGCAGCAGAGCCCACAGGGGGTCCAGATGTTTGGCGTGGGTGCGCTCATGGAGGAGCACATAGTCCAGACGGTCTGACTGGACGGCGGCGGGGGTCAGATAGATGGCGGGCCGCACCAGCCCCACCAGACAGGGGGAGGAGAGCCGGTCGCTGAGATACACCGGCAGGGGGCAGCCCTCCGCCGGGAAGGGGACCCGGCTCTTGCGCAGGTTCAGCCGGAACCGCAGGTTGGCAAGGAGGAAGAAGGCGGCCATGGCGGCCATACCCACCTTCCACACCACATCCAGCACCTGGGCCAGGGAGAGGGTGGAGGCGGGGAGTGGGGTACTGGTCTCTGCGGTGTTGGGGATGTTCTGGATCACCTGGGTCTGGGTGTTGTCTGGAATCGGTTCGGCGGCCGGTTGGGTGGGGACCTCCACCGGCCGCTCCAGAACGGCGGTGAGCTGCTGCCCGGCCTGCTGGCTCATATCCAGCACCGAAACAACGGGCAGGGCTGGCAGCTGTACCGGCACCAGCAGCCGCACCAGCACCAGCGCCCACAGGGCGTACTGTACCCGGCGGGGGATGGCACTGCGGAAGAGAAACCGGAACAGGATCAGGGCTAAAATCAGCACCGACGCGGTGAGGATCACTTCTTTCATGACGACTCCTCCTTTGCCTGCTCCAGAATGGCGGAGAGCTGGTCAATGTCCTCCTGGGTCAGCGCCCGGCTGTCCACCAGGGCGCTCATCATCAGTCCCAGGCTGCCGCCGTATACCTTGTCCAGAAAGTGCCGGGTGGCGGTCTCCTCCGCCTGCTGGCGGGGGAGCAGGGGGGTGTACTCCTTGGCCCGGCCCTCCTCATGGTGGGTCACCGCCCCCTTGGCCTCCAGCCGGGAGAGCATGGTGATGATGGTGTGCTTGGACCAGCCGGTCTCCCCCTCCAGCGCGTGGGTCAGCTGGGTGATGGTGGCCGGACCGTCCTCCCACAGGCGGTCCATCAGCTTCCATTCGCCGTCGGACAGGTGGATCTTCATAGGGCATCCCTCCATTGGTGTACAGTTGTCTACCTCTTCTAATTGGAGCATAGCACAAAGGTAGACAGTTGTCAACCATAAGTACAAAAAAGAGGGCGGGGATAAACCCCGCCCTTATGAAGGCTGCTCCAGAGCCCGCTCCAGGGCCTCAATGACGATCTTCATGGCCTTGATGCGGGCGTATTTCTTGTCCACCGACTCCAGGATGTGCCAGGGGGCGAAGGTGGTGCTGGTGCGCTGGAGCATCTCGTTCACCGCCACCTCGTAGGCATCCCACTTGTCCCGGTTGCGCCAGTCCTCCTCGGTGATCTTCCACTGCTTGGCCGGGTCGGCCTGCCGCTCATTGAACCGCTCCAGCTGGGTGTCCTTGTCGATCTGCACCCAGAACTTGATGACCACCATGCCGGAGCTCACCAGTTCCTGCTCGAACTCGTTGATCTCGTCAAAGGCCCGCTGCCAGTCGTCGGTGGTGCAGAAGCCCTCCAGCCGCTCCACCATCACCCGGCCGTACCAGCTGCGGTCAAAGATGGCGATGTGCCCCGTCTTGGGCAGCCGGGTCCAGAACCGCCACAGGTAGTGGCGGGCCAGCTCGTCCTTGGTGGGGGCGGCGATGGGGAGGACCTCATACCCCCGGGGGTCCAGGGCGGAGGCCAGCCGCTTGATGTTGCCCCCCTTGCCGGCGGCGTCCCAGCCCTCGTACACCACCACCACCGGCACCTTCTTCCGGTAGAGCTCGTTGTGGAGGGCGGCCAGCTTCTTGCGGCACTTTTTCAGCTGCTTGCGGTAGTCCTTCTCCTCCAGCGCCTTGTCCAGGTCCACCTGAGCCAGGGGCAGGGTGGGGGCCAGAGGCCACTGATAGGAGGGGTGGACGGGGACGGGGCGGGCCTCCAGAGCGGCGCAGATCTGGTCGTGGAGCCAGTCCGCCGCCGCCAGGTTGGCCTGGACGGCCTGGGTGCTGTCGATGATCTTCCAGGGGGCCCAGGGCTTGTCGGTGGCGGCCAGGTAGCCGTCAAAGACCGCCAGGTGCTTCTGGTAGTTCCTGTTCTGCCGCCGGTCGGCCTCGGTACACCGCCAGGCGGTGTCCTTGTCGGCGGCCAGGCCGTCCAGCCGCTCCTTCTGGCTCTGGGCGTCGATGTGGAGGAAGAGCTTCACCAGAAGATAGCCTCCGGCGGCCAGCTGCCGCTCAAAGATGTTGATGCTCTCCAGCCGGGCCTGGTACTCCTCCTCCGACAGCTCCCCGTGCAAATAGGCCCGGACAGTCTCCTCCATCCAGCCGGTGTCCAGAAAGAGCACCTTGCCCTGGGCGGGGATGGTCTCAAAGTGGCGCTTGAGGAAGGGCCAGCGCTTCTCGGTCTCGGTGGGGGAATTGACGCTGATCACCTTGAAGAACCGGGGGTCCAGCTCCCGGATGAGGGACTGAATGGTGCGGCCCTTGCCCGCGGCGCTCCAGCCCTCCAGCAGCACGATCACCGGCAGGCCCGCCTGCTGCAGCCGCTGCTGCAAGCCCGCCAGCTGGGTCCTGCGGGCCTTCAGCAGGGCCTTGCACTCGGCCTGGGTCCGCCGCTCGGTGTGAAACGCAAAGTCACTGAGCATGGCTTGTGCCTCCTTCGTGTGGTTTTGTCCTCAGTTTACACCCGAATACCGCCGCTGACAAGCCTTACCGCCCCAGGAAGTTTTTCTTGTGGCGGCGGCGGTTTTATAGTATACTATGTAGAGTCGATTTTACGAAAAAGAGGTTTTTTGCATGGATCACGCCCGTTATGAAAGTCCCCTCTCTTCCCGCTACGCCAGCGACCAGATGCAGTATATTTTCTCCCCGGACAAGAAGTTCTCCACCTGGCGGCGGCTGTGGGTCGCCCTGGCCCGGGCCGAGATGGAGCTGGGCCTGCCGGTGACTGCGGAGCAGGTGGCCGAACTGGAGGCTCACCTCACCGACATTGACTACGACAAGGCCGCCCAGTACGAAAAGAAGCTGCGCCACGACGTGATGGCCCACGTCCACACCTACGGCGAGGCCTGCCCCAAGGCCATGCCCATCATCCACCTGGGCGCCACCAGCTGCTATGTGGGCGACAACACCGACGTGATCCTCATGCGGGAGGGCCTGTGCCTGATCCGGGATGAGCTGGTGCGGGTGCTGGACAAGCTGGCCAGGTTTGCCCGGCAGCACAAGGCCCTGCCCACCCTGGGCTTCACCCACTTCCAGCCCGCCCAGCTGGTCACCGTGGGCAAGCGGGCCACCCTGTGGATGAACGAGCTGCTGCTGGATCTGGCCGACGTGGAGTACCGCATCGCCAACCTGAAGCTGCTGGGCTGCAAGGGCACCACCGGCACCCAGGCCTCCTTCCTGGAGCTCTTCGACGGCGACCACGCCAAGTGCCGTGAGCTGGACCGCAAGATCGCCGCCGAGATGGGCTTTGAGGCCACCGCCGCCGTGTCCGGCCAGACCTACTCCCGGAAGGTGGACTATCAGGTGGTTTCCACCCTGTCCGGCATTGCCCAGTCCGCCAGCAAGTTCGCCACCGACCTGCGGCTGCTCTGCCACCTGAAGGAGGTGGAGGAGCCCTTTGAGAAGAACCAGATCGGTTCCTCCGCCATGCCCTACAAGCGCAACCCAATGCGCTGCGAGCGCATCTGCGCCCTGGCCCGGTACGTCATGGCCGACGCGGTCAACCCCGCCATTACCGCCGCCAGCCAGTGGTTCGAGCGCACCCTGGACGACTCCGCCAACAAGCGCCTCAGCGTGCCCGAGGCCTTCCTGGCGGTGGACGCCATCCTCAACATCTGGGCCAACGTGGCCGACGGCCTGGTGGTCCATGAGAAAGTCATCGAGAAGCACGTGCTGGAGGAGCTGCCCTTCATGGCCAGCGAGAACATCATGATGGACGCCGTCAAGAAGGGCGGCAACCGGCAGGACCTCCACGAGCGTATCCGCGTCCTCAGCCAGCAGGCCGGCGCCAACGTGAAGGACCTGGGCCTGTCCAACAACCTGATCGACCTCATTGCTGCCGATCCGGCCTTCTCCATGCTCAGCCGGGAGGAGCTTACCGCCCATCTGGAGCCCAGCCGCTACATCGGCCGCTGCCCGGAGCAGGTGGAGGAGTTCCTCAAGGAAGAGGTGGAGCCGGTGCTGGAGCGCTATCCCCACGCCCTGGAGGGCAAGACCGCGGAATTGAAGGTATAAACAGGGACCAAACGGGAATTTAAGGAGGAAATTGTCATGGAAAAGGCAGTTCGGCGTATCGGCGTATTTACCAGCGGCGGCGACGCCCCCGGCATGAACGCAGCCATCCGTTCGGTGGTTCGTACCGCCATCCATATGGGTATTGAGTGTATCGGCATCCGCCGTGGCTATCACGGCCTCATCAACGGCGACTTTGTTCCCCTGGACTTTGACAGCGTCAGCGGCCTGTCCCGCCGGGGCGGCACCATGCTCTACTCCGCCCGCAGCGAGGACTTCAAGTCCGAGGTGGGCCGGGAGCGGGCGGCTGCCACCTGCAAGCTGCTGGGTCTGGACGCCCTGGTTGGCATCGGCGGCGACGGTACCTTCCGGGGCCTGCTCACCCTGGCCGACAAGGGCCTGAGCGTCATCGGCATCCCCGGCACCATCGACAACGACATCGCCTGCTCTACTTACACCATCGGTTTTGACACCGCCTGCAACACCGCCCTGGAGTCCATCGACAAGCTGCGGGACACCATGCAGTCCCATGAGCGCTGCTCCGTGGTGGAGGTCATGGGCCGCCACGCCGGCCATGTGGCCCTCAACGTGGGCGTGGCCTGCGGCGCCACCGCCGTGGTGGTGCCCGAGCAGGTGGTCAACTACGAGGAGGACCTGATCGAGCCCATCCGCCGGGCCCGGCTGGCGGGCCGCACCCATTTCATGATCATCGTGGCCGAGGGCGTGAAGGGCGGCGCCTACGACATCGCCCAGCACATCCACGAGGCCACCTCTCTGGACACCCGCGTCACCATCCTGGGCCACGTCCAGCGGGGCGGCGCGCCCTCCCTCCGGGACCGGGTGGCGGCCACCTACATGGGCTATGAGGCCGTGCGGCTGCTGGCCGAGGGCAAGACCTGCCGGGTGGTGGCCATGGACGGCGAGTCCTATGTGGACTACGACATCCACGAGGCCCTGCAGATGAAGAAGGGTCTGGATCAGCAGACCTACACTGTCATGCGCGCCCTCACCGGCGTGCAGTAAGCCAACCCACAGAAACGGAGAGCGGAGCGGGGCTCCGCTCTCTGCCTTTTTGGAAGGAGGGACCGCCATGATCCTGGCACTGTGCCTGGACGACAAAAACGGCATGGCCTTCAACGGCCGCCGGCAGAGCATGGACCGGCTGCTGCGGGCCGATTTACTGAAGGCGGCGGGGGAGAGCCCTCTGTGGGTGAGCCCCTACACCGCCAAACAGTTCGATCCCGCCCCTGCAAACCTGTGCCCGGCGGAGGACTTTCTGCTCCGGGCGGGCCCGGGCGAGGTCTGCTTTGCCGAGTTTCCCCCTCTGGCCCAGGTGCTGGACAGGGCGGAGGGGATTCTCCTTTACAGATGGAATCGGACCTATCCCGCAGACCAGTATCTGGATTTTGACCCGGCGGCGGCAGGGTTCCGGCTGGTCTCCACCACCGACTTTTCCGGCTCCTCCCACAAAACCCTGACCAAGGAGGTCTACACCAAATGAAACGAATTTCTGCCGCTCTGCTGGCGCTGACTCTGCTGTGTGCCTTGACCCTCAGTGGTTGTAAAGGGAATGAACCTGTCCCCAGTTCCGCCCCCGCCGCTTCTTACGACCTGACCAGCCTGCCCGATTACAGCGGCGCTCCCTATGTGGCGGTCAATGACAATGTTCCTTACTTTACAGAGGAGGACTACACCACCAACTCCTTTGAGTCCTACAGCGACCTGGACGCGCTGGGCCGCTGCGGGGTGGCTTACGCCTGCGTGGGGTCCGATCTCATGCCCACCGAGGACCGGGAGAGCATCAGCTCGGTGAAGCCCAGCGGCTGGATCAACGTGGAGTATGACGGGCAGTACCTCTACAACCGCTGCCACCTGATCGGCTTCCAGCTCACCGGTGAGAACGCCAACGAGAAGAACCTCATCACCGGCACCCGGTACATGAACGCGGACGGGATGCTGCCCTTTGAGAACATGGTGGCCGACTATGTGAAGGAGACCGACAACCATGTGCTCTACCGGGTGACCCCTGTCTTTGAGGGGGACAACCTGGTGGCCTCCGGGGTGCTGATGGAGGCCTACAGCGTGGAGGACAGCGGGGAAGGGGTCACCTTCTGCGTGTACGCCTACAACGTGCAGCCCGGCATTACCATCGACTACGCCACCGGGGCCAGCGCTGCCGGCGGTGAGGAGGTACCCCAGCCCTCCGCGCCCGCTCAGACCACCAGCGGCTCGGAGGAGACGTCTCAGCAGTACGTCCTCAACACCAACTCCATGAAGTTCCATTTCCCTGACTGCTCCGGGGTGGCCTCCATGAGCGATGCCAACCGCCAGGACTACACCGGCTCCCGGCAGGATCTCATCGACCAGGGGTATGCTCCCTGCGGCATCTGCAAACCCTGAGGGAGCGCCAGCCCCCATTCATTTCTTCCCAAGCGAGGTTTCCCATGAAAGACATCGTCACATCCTTCGGGGCCTGGATTCAGGCCCTGTGCGACAAAAACCCGGAAAAGGCCCGGAAATGGCTCACCACCGGCTACCGGGCCAAAAACCTGCAATTAAAGCTGGCCCCCGGCAAGCTGACCACCAAATCCGCCCAGATGGTGGCAGTCCAGACCATGAACTCCATGATCGCGCCCCTGGCCCACCCGGACAAGGCGGCCATGGTCAGCCTGTTTCTGCCCTGTGAGCCCCTCCAGGTGCTGGGGCTGTCCCCCTACTCCTGCGAGGGCTTCGGCTGCTTCCTGTCCGGCACCCAGGCGGAGGGGGCCTTCCTCCGCTACGCCGAGAGCGAGGGCCTGCCCGAGACCTTCTGCTCCTACCATAAGATCTTCATCGGGGCGGCGGAGAAGGGCCTGATGCCCAAGCCCCGGTTCATTCTGTCCACCACCCTGGCCTGCGACGCCAATCTGCTCACCTTCCGGCGGCTGGCGGAGTACTTTGACGTGCCCCACTTCATGGTGGACGTGCCCTACCGCACCGACCAGAGCGCCGTGGACTATGTGGCCGACCAGCTGCGGGACATGGTGGCCTTTCTGGAGCAGCAGACCGGCCGGAAGCTGAGCCAGTCCGCGCTGGAGGAGACGGTGGCCCGCAGCAACCGGAGCCTTGCCAACTACCACCGCTATATGACCCTGAAGGCGGACAAGTGCATCCCCTGCGAGATGACGGGGGAGATGTTCGCCGCCTTCGCCCTCCATATCCTGCTGGGCACCCCGGAAACCGAGGCCTTCACCCTCCAGTGTCTGAAGGATGTAGAGCAGGCGGGACCGGCGGAGGGGGTGCGGCTGCTGTGGCACCACACCACACCCTTCTGGGTGGCCCCCCTGCGGCAGGTCACCGACTTCAACCGGGACGTGCAGATCGTGGGGTGCGATATGTGCTTTGAGGGCATCCAGCTCACCTTTTCATCCGACCCCTATGAGGCCATGGCCCAGCGGGTGGTGTACTCCGCCTTCAACGGCCCGGTGTCCCGGCGCATTGAGAAGGGGGTGGAGGCCGCCCGCCAGCTCAAGGCCGACGGAGCGGTGTGGTTCTGCCACTGGGGCTGCAAGCACACCCTGGGCGGGGCGCAGCTGGCCAAGGAGACCTTTGAGGGGGCCGGCATCCCCACCCTGGTACTGGACGGCGACGGCTGCGACCGCAGCCACGGCGGCGAGGGCCAGCTGGCCACCCGCATGGAGGCCTTTGTGGAGCTGCTCAAGCAGGGAAAGGGGGGACAGGCATGACCCACTATATCTGTAAATACACCCCGGTGGAACTTTTGCGCGCCCTGGGGGGCGAGTGCGTGGTGCTGGACCAGATGCCCGACTCCTTTCCCCTCAGCGACCAGCTGGGCCATCCCAACCTGTGCGGCTTCGGCAAGGCGGTGCTGGAGGCCTGCCTGTCCGGGCAGGTACGAGAGCTGGTGCTGGTCAACTGCTGCGACGTGATCCGCAGCGTGTACGACATCCTGCTCCAGCACGGCAAGCTGGACTTCCTCTACCTGATGGACCTGCTCCACTGCGGGGGCGACTGCGCCAAAACCCGGATGAAAGGGGAGCTGCTGGCCCTGGCGAAGGCCTACGGGGCCTACAAGGGCGCCAAGTTTGACGAAACCGCCTTCCGGGCGGCCTTCCAGCCTCTGGACCGGCCCACGGAGCCCTACCTCAGCGTGCTGGGAGGCAGGGTAGGGGACAAGCTCTTTGAGGCCATGGAGGAAGCGCTCCCCCTGCCGGTACGCAACGACACCTGCGTCCACAACCGCAGCGTGGCCCCGCCGCCGGAGGGCGGGGACTTTGATTCCCTGATGGGCTGGTACGCCGGGGCTCTGCTGGAGCAGATCCCCTGTATGCGGATGACCGACGCCGCCGGGCGGCGGCAGCTGGTGAACGACCCCCATCTCAAGGGTGTGGTGTACCACACGGTAAAATTCTGCGACTACTACGGCTTTGAATACTCCGGCCTGCGCCATGAGCTCACCGTGCCCATGCTCAAGCTGGAGTCGGACTATACGGCGGGGAGCAGCGGACAGCTGCGTACCCGGCTGGAGGCCTTTGCCGAGACCATGGTCCCGGCACAAACCACAGCGAAAAAAGGAGGCAACGCCATGAGCGGCGGACGGTATTATGTGGGCATCGACAGCGGGTCCACCAGCACGGATGTGGCCATTCTGGACCGCAACCGCCAGCTGGTGGCGGGGGTGATCCTGCCCACCGGGGCGGGGGCCTCGGCGGGCGCGGAGCGTGCCCTGGAGCAGGCCCTCAAACAGGCGGGGCTCACCGAGGGGGACATTGCCGCCACCGTCACCACCGGCTACGGCCGCTCCGCCATCCAGATGGGGGACAAGTCCATCACCGAGATCACCTGCCACGCCAAGGGAGCCTACTTCCTGGACTCCACTGTCCGCACCATCATCGACATCGGCGGCCAGGACAGCAAGGTGATCCGGCTGGACGACCAGGGCAACGTGGTCAACTTCCTGATGAACGACAAGTGTGCCGCCGGTACCGGCCGCTTTCTGGAGCTGATGGCCCGCACCCTGGAGCTGTCCATGGAGGAGATGAGCTGGGCCGGGCTGGAGTGGAAGGAGGACATCGCCATTTCCTCCATGTGCACCGTCTTTGCCGAGTCGGAGGTGGTGTCCCTCATCGCCCAGAACAAGGACCGGGGTGACATCATCCACGGCCTGAACCAGTCGGTGGCCTCCCGCACCGCCGCCCTGTGCCGCCGCCTGGGGGGCGAGCCCAACTATATGATGACCGGCGGCGTGTCCAAGAACCGGGGCGTGGTGGAGGCCATCCAGCGGGAGCTGGGGGTGGAGCTCATCGTCTCCGACCGGGCCCAGCTCAACGGCGCTCTGGGCGCCGCCCTCTTCGCCCTGGAGGGGTAATCTCATAGCTATTTCAAAGACCTTCCCTGTGGGGAAGGTCTTTTTTTGCCGCTGGATGTACCAAAACATACAACAAATCCCCCCAAACACACTACAGGTGAAAGGGGGGAGGCCCATGAAGCTGGTGCGCTACGGCAGGGAGGGGGCGCTGACCAACTATCTGCCCCTGCCCAGGCCGCTGCTGGAGCTGGATCTGTCGGGGACGGCCCTGCTGCTCTATGCTCTGCTGCTGGACCGGGCAACCCTGTCCCAGAAGAACGGCTGGTGGTCAGAGGAGGGGTGGGTGTATGTGCGCTATCCCATCGCCAGGCTGGCGGCGGCGCTGGGGCGGGGAACCACAGTGGTCAAGAAGCGGCTGAAGGAACTGGAACAGGCGGGCCTGATCCGGCGGGTGACGCCAAGGAGGGGGGAGGCCAGCCAAATTTTTTTGTCCCTGCCCGAGGACACTTTTTTGACCGGGAGCGGGCCGAAAAACCGACCAAGACCCGGTCGGAAACCGGACCATGACCAGGGCGGAAAAGCGTCCCCTAACAACCTGAGGGAACAACGGAACTTAAACAACCATTCTTATCAATATAGAGAGGGGGAGAGTTTATAATGGAGACATGGGATCGGGAGGCGCTGAAACGTGAGGCACTGGAGCAGAGCAGGATCAAGTGGGCCGCCAAGCGGCGGGAGCAGATGTTCCAATCCGCTCAGGAGCTGAAACAAGCCACCTTTGAACGGGACTGCGGAGCGGTGCCCCAGCTGGCGTGGGCCAGGCGGTATGTGGAGCACTGGGACGAGATGTGCCGGGAGAACATGGGCCTGCTGTTCTGGGGCCCGTCGGGGACGGGCAAGACCTACGCCGCCGCCTGCATTGCCAACGCCCTGACAGAGCAGGCGGTGGTGGTGCAGATGATTACCTTGGGGGACGCGCTGGTACAGTTGTTCGGCATGAGCGGCGAGGAGCGGGTGCGGTATCTGAACTCGCTGACCACCTGTGGGCTGCTCATTTTGGACGACTTCGGCGTGGAGCGCCGGACGCCCTACGCCCGGGAACAGATGTACGAGATCATCAACCGCCGGTATCTGTCCGGGCGGCCCATGGTGGTGACCACCAATCTGACTCTGAAGGAGCTGAAAAACGCCGACCGGGACGATAGCCGCATCCATGACCGGGTGCTGGAGCGGTGCGTGCCGGTTTGCTTTGACGGAACCAGTCTGCGGCAGGAAAAAACGGCGGAGCGGATCAAACGGATGCAGACGCTGCTGACCGGCGGCAGTCCGGCGGATTGACAAAGGTCCGCCGGGATGGTATCGTTGTCATAAACCGAACAGGCCCACAATCGCCGTAGGGGCAGATGCCCACATCGGCCCGCCTGAACCGGGCGTGTCTGTTCGGAACTGACAAACAAAACACATACAACAGCATTTTTTATTTTGTTGCAGCAGCCGCCGGCGGAGCCGGGCCGTATGAGGCCGGGCCGGGGCCGGCTGGAGGGACCCCTCCGGACCTCAACTACGAACTCAACAAAATAAACTGCCGTTTTGTTGAGTACAAGGCGGGGCAAGGTGCAGATGACAGGGAGTGCGGAGAGGTCCGTACTCCCTTCTTTCGTCCCCGCCCGTGGCGGGAGCGGGGGCCGCAGCGCGGCCCCATGCCCCTGCGCCTCCCCCCTCCCACGGGAGGGGGGACGGGAGGGGGAAGGGCAAAAAGAAAGCGCCCGCCCTCCACCATGGCCTACGTCCAGCCTTGCGGCTGGCGGTGGAGAGCGGGACGCCCCTGCATCACCCATGGTAGCACAGACGTTCCAGGTTGTCAAGACCCAGGCCCCACCGCGCCGCCCCTTGCTGTCCGAAGATCGGGCCGGGGGAGGCGGTCAAGGGCGGCCCCTGGCCGCCTGGCTGGACCCTTGACCGCCGCTGCGCGGTCTGATACCCCAACGGAGGGGGGCGCGGCGCGGCAAAGGGCGGCCGCAGGCCGCCCCCAGCGCCCCCCGGAGGGAGGAAGGCGCGGCGGCCCATGGCGATAGCCGGGCCGCCCGACAGGGGCCCGGGGAGGGGGCACCGGCGCGGCGCGGACGGGGCGAAGGGCCGCCCGGAGCAGCCCAAGGGCGAGCACCCCCGCAGCGAGCCCGCAGCGGCGCGCAGGGGGGACCGCACGACCCCCACGCCGGGGGCCGAGGCGGGGGCGAGGCAAGCCCGCCCACGCCCGGACCCGCCCACGCCGCAGCGGGGGCCGCCGGGGGAGCACCGGGACCGCGCCGACGGGCGCAGGCGGCCCGCCGACAGGCCGAAGCGACCCCCGCAGCGACCCAAAGGGAGCGGAGGGGGCCCGAGCCAGGGCCAGCGCGGCCCAGGGGGCCGCAGGGGCCCAGGCCGGGAGCAAGCCCGGAGCGGAGGCCGGGCCGCCGGGCAAGGCCCGCAGCGGGCCGACCGGAGCGCAGGGGGGCCAAGGCCGAGCATACCGATGATGTTCCGCCGCTCACCAGCGGCGGAACAACCGGGGCCGCCCCCCCTCGACGGGGGGCAGGACCCGGCTCCATGCGGTCACGCTGCCGGGCTCCCTTACTTGATACAGGGACAGTATTCCGTCACCCACCAGACCCATGGACGACTTCATCAAGAATCCCATGAGCGTTTCGGCGCTGCTGGCTCGGTCCGGCTCTGGCCGGGGCGGCCTGTGTCATACCGCCAGGGTCAAGACCTATCCCGACGGCTCCAGGGAGGTCCTGGTCTGCGATCAGGCCATCTTCCATCCCCAGGGATGGGAGAGGGCCGGGGAGCGCCCGCCTCGCCGCAGGCGGGCCCAGGAGGCTCCCGAGAGACCCCCGGAGGTCAGGGAGCGGGACAACCTGGACCGCTCCCTGCGCCGGGCCAGGGCCCAGGTCCGGGACCTGGCACTGGCCAACCCCTTCCGCTGGTTCGTCACCCTCACCCTGGACCAGGCCAAGGTGGACCGCTACGACATGGCCAGCATCACCCGGCGGCTCAACACCTGGTTGGACAACCAGGTGCGCCGCCACGGCCTGGCCTACGTCCTGGTGCCGGAACGGCACAAGGACGGGGCCATCCACTTCCACGGCTTCTTCAACGACGCGGTGAAGGCCGTGGACAGCGGCCACAGGGACAGGGAAGGGCACCCCGTCTACAACCTCCCCGCCTGGTCCCTGGGCTTCACCACCGCCATCGAACTCTACGGCGACTACCACGCCGCCGTGGGCTATGTCTGCAAGTACATCGGCAAGCAGGGCGACAAGCCCGGCGGGCGGTGGTACTACTCCGGAGGCGATCTCCAGCGCCCGGCGGTGGAGTTCGCCGACGTGAGCATCCGGGAGGCGGTGGACCTGGCCCCGGAGGGCGGGGTCCACCACTTCGACGTGCCGGAGGCCGGGCTGTCCTTCGTCCTGGTCCGGACCCGGCCAGTGGCAAGAGAGGAGGAACCACAGTGGCAGGGATGGGACCTGCGCTGCGCTGCCCCTGGTGGGGTCAGTGCGCCGTCCACAGCTGTGTGGGCTATGTCCGCCTGTGCGCGGAGCGCTGGGCGGCGGACCAAAGCGCCCGAACATCAGTTCGAGAATCAGGAGCAGTTGACAATTTTCGGAAAGTGAAGCCGACCGCCCAAAGCCTGGGGCCCAGAGGGCCCAGGCGGGGCGGGGCGGCAAAGTGCCCCCCGGAATCCGGGGGGCAGAAGGGAGGATGCATGAGGACAGGATACCTGTTGGAGCGGGAGGTGGGCCACGTTCTGGCCGCCCTCACGCCGTCAAACCGGCTGGTCTGCCGGGTCTGTTTACACACCGGCCTGCGGGTGGGGGACGTGCTGGCCCTACGGACGCAGCAGCTTGCGCCCCACTTCTGGGTGGTGGAGCGCAAGACAGGCAAGCGCAGGCAGGTGGGCCTGCCTGCGGGCCTGCTGCGCGACATCAAGGCCCAGGCCGGGGAGGTCTGGGCCTTTCCGGGCCGCAACCCGGCCAAGCCCAGGACCCGGCAGGCCGTATGGGCTGACGTGAAGCGGGCCGCCAAGGCGTTCCGCCTGGTCCAGAACGTGGGGCCCCACAGCTTCCGCAAGGTCTACGCCGTGGAGCTGCTGCGCAAGTACGGCGACCTGGACCGGGTGCGCCGGGCGCTCAACCACGGCAGCTGTGCCACCACCATGATCTACGCCATGGCCGACCGGCTCATGACCGCCAAGGGCAAGGCAAAGACCGGGCGCGGCGGCATCACCGTCTGGTGACATTGTCAATTCCCAGTTGACACACCGGCCTCGCCTGTGGTATGCTGGCTCCGTTGAGAGGAGGTGCCAACGTGACGGATATGCTGCGGATCGCTCCGGGCTCCCGCACCAGGCAGCCTTGCGCTCAACAAAACGGCTATTTTGTTGGCGGGCGGGTCGATACCGCCCGCGGAAGTTCAGTCCTTGAAGAAGCCGGCCCCGAGAGGGGGCGGCTATGAATTTAAACTACGAACTCAACAAAATAAAAATTTTGTTGAGTTGAGAGGAGGGGGAAAGCCCCCATGGACCATAATGACTACAAATTGACCGCTCCTGAGCTGCTCCGCAACTTCCTGGTCTACCACGAGACCATTCAGGGCCACTCCAAGAAAACCGTGGACGAATACTATCTGGATCTGCGCAACTTCTTTCGCTACATCAAAATGGAAAAAGGCCGTGTGCCCCGGACCACGCCGCTGGATCAGATCGACATCGGCGACCTGGATCTGGATCTGGCCCGTTCGGTGAATCTCAGTGACGTGTACAGCTACATGAGCTACCTCAGCCGTGACCGGGTCAAGCACGCCAACAGCCCCACCTCCGGCTACGGCCTGGAACCCTCCGCCCGGGCCCGCAAGATCGCCGCCATCCGCTCCTTTTATAAGTATCTCTCCAGCAAGGCCAAACTGATCGGTGAAAACCCCATGCAGGACCTGGATTCCCCCCGGCTGAAGAAATCCCTGCCCCGGTATCTGTCCCTGGACGAGTCCATCATGCTGCTGGAGGCCGTGGACGAGCCTAACCGGGCCAGAGATTACTGCATTTTGATCCTGTTTCTCAACTGCGGGCTGCGAATTTCAGAGTTAGTCGGTCTTAACTTGACCGATGTCCGGCAGGAACAGCTCCGTGTGCTGGGCAAAGGCAACAAAGAACGGATGATTTTCCTCAACGAAGCCTGCCGGGAGGCGCTGGACGACTGGCTGGAGGAACGGAACAACCAGGCGGCGGCGGACAAAAACGCCCTCTTCCTCACCCGCTCCCACACCCGCATGACCACGGCGGCTGTCCATTATATGGTAAAACAGCGGCTGCTGAAGGCGGGCCTGGACCCGTCTCTCTACTCCAGCCACAAGCTGCGCCACACCGCCGCCACCCTGATGCTGCAAAACGGCGTGGATGTGCGGACCTTGCAGGAGGTGCTGGGCCACGAGAACCTGAACACGACTCAAATCTATACCCACGTGGACAACGAGAATCTCCGTGCCGCCGCCAAGGCCAATCCACTTGGAAAGGCGCGAAAAAAGAGTAAAAAGGATGAAAATAATGAAGGATAGGGGCGCAAATACGCCCCTATCCTTTTTTGAGTCAAATCTGCCTATTCCCCCGCTGCCATTTCATAGGCCCGCAGGGCCAGCAGAATCCCCTGCTCCACGGTGGTGGTGTCCTTGGGCGACAAGGTGGTGCCGGAGGTGCCCTTCAAAATACCGGCGGCATGGAGCGCGGCCATGGCCTCCTGTGCCCAGGGAGAGACCTGGGCGGCGTCGGTATAGCCAGACAGGCTGCCCTGCTCCGTCAGTATAGTTGTACCGGTTTGAGACTCTATGTACCGGACGGCGCGGTACAGCATGGTGGCTAGCTGTTCCCGGCTGATGTAGCCATTGGGGCTGAAGCGGCTGCCGTCGCCCAGGCCGTTCACCAGTCCAATCGCGGCAGCCTTGCGGACCCACAGATCGTCGGTGTCGGTAAAGGTTTCCTCCGCCGCCGGGGTAATGGTCTGGCCGGTCACCTGTTCCACCAGATTGGCCGCCAGCTCTGCAAACCGCCGCCGGGTGATGCGGAAGGTGAAATAGCTGTCGTTACTCTCCGTCACCAATCCCTCTGCCTTGGCCTGCTTCATCTCCCCCTCCGCCCAGGGGCTGGTATAATCCCTCAGGCGGGGATCAAAAATCAAATTCATTTTATTGTTGACTTCATCGCCCCAAGCTACTCCATCAGAAAATTCTATGATATTGACGTAATATGCGCTATAGGATAGCGGCAACGGCCCAAAAACCATCTCGCCCTGGCGATCCATTAAATAGCTCTCCCCGTTTGGTAAAGCGACTTGCGCCAGCTCCTGCTGAAAGCCTCTGATGACCTGAACGTCTTGCGGAAGAATCAATTCCGTCTGTCCCTGTGTATTGACGAATTTCCACTGATCTTTCCCTAGTTCTCTTACGGGGATCAGCCCTTCTGAGCAAGGGAGAGTCTCTTCATAAACGGGACCTGTAAGTTCCTGGCCGGAGAGGTCTACCAGCCCCTTTGGGATCGGATCATCCAGTGGTATAGGCTTATCCTTGTACGGATAATAGATGGCGCTGCACACACCGTTGTAAAAAGCATCGGTAAGCTCAAACCGTTCCTGCGGCTGAATCAGGATTGTCCCGTTCTCGTCTGCCAGTCCCTCTTTATACTCCGTAGACAGGATAAACAACGGATGCTCGTCACTGGTGCACACACCATCTGTATAGGAATCCTGATAGGAAATGTCATCATATGTACAGGGGATGATCTCGTTTCCTTCCAAATCGATCACGCCATCATAATCACCCAAATTAACAATGACTGTGTTGCCCCGGGGATCACTCATATAGTCGTACTGAGGAGCCACAATCCATACGCCGGTCTTGTCAATCAGGCCGTACTTTCCCATTAGATCACGCGCCACCGCTACACCGTTGTAAAACGATCCTATTTCAGAAAATTGGTCGCAGGTAAACACAGTTTTTCCCTCGGTGTCGATGACCCTTAATGGTCTGCCTTCAAAGTTAAAAATAGTGGCAATGCCCTCATGAAATTCGCCGCCGTTAATTTCAGAGGGAAGGGGCAGCACGAGAGCGCCAGTCTGATCTACATAACCGCAGATACGCTCAGTCTTCACAAAAGCCCACCCTTCAGAGAAGGCGCCCGCTGTCCAGCAACGCTCCAAAGGGAACAGCCACTCTCCCCATTGATTGCTGTAATTCATGTATATATTCTTCGGGTACACATACCCACCGATTTCGACACCGCCTTCTACTCTGAGCAGAGGTAGGGCGCTGTTTCTTGTTGAAAAATCATCATAGGCAATACCATATGCCGGGTCAGGCCCCATATCCACTTGGACATAATCTACTTCACTGCCCACTGCTTTTGCCGAAGGAAAAATCGAGCAAGTGGCTAAAAGAAGTGCAGCCAGAGCAAATAACGGTATCCGTTTGTTGAATTTCATCGTATCCCTCCCTGCCCCAAGTTTGATCGCATAACACGGTCTTTTCTTCCTCTGTCTCCATCATAACCCATCCCCTGTGCCCGGTCAAGGATTTAGCCCCGATTCTACCCGTGCCCAGGCAATGGACGTCGGGCAGGGATAACCCCCGCCCCAGGACTTTCAGAAACAAAAAAATGGCCGCCAAATGGCGGCCATTTTTTCTCTCTTCACTTGTTCGCCAGCGCGGACAGCTCCTCCAGTGTCACCTGGTAGGCCTTTTCGGCATGGATCAGCCAGTCCGGCTTGTCCGCCGGTACCGGCAGGGTCTCCCCCCGGTTGAACAGGATGCGCTCCGCAATCCAGGCCAGGAAGGCCGGATTCTTCACCAGCACCGGCCCGGTGATGTGGGTACCCACCACGTTACCCTGGCGGAAGCCCTCGGGGCCCCCCTCCTTCTCATTGCCCATGCCCATGGTCATGGCCTCAAAGATCGGGGTCTCTACCCCGCTGGTGTGGGAGCACTTGTTCATAAAGCCCACCACCGGCTCCGGGAACAGGTCGGTCTTGGCGATGGCGTCGTGGGGCACCCGCTTGTCGGTCTCCACGGTGGCAAAGCCCCCAAAGCCCAGGCCCTCATACACCGTCCCCTTCTGGTCGGTGATGGAATCCCCCAGCAGCTCCATGGCGTTGCCGGTGAAGAGCACCAGAGAACCCTCCACCGCCTCTTTCAGGGCGTCTTTATAGGGCGTCAGCCAGCCCAGGGCGGCCTTCTGGGTGCGCTCGGTGCCAGCCCCCATGTAAATGAGGTCAGCCCCGGTAAAGTCGGGGGCCTCGTCACAGCCCACGGCCTTGACTTCCACCTCAGCGCCCCGCCAGGTGAGATAGCGACCCAGCAGGGTGAGATTGGCGTACTCCCCGTACAGGCTCATGGCCTCGGGGTAGAGATGCAGCAGTTTGATGTTCATGTCCACCCCTCCTTATTCCGTCCGCTGGACCCGGCCCAGCAGCTTGTCCCGGTCGGAGAAGCAGGTGACCACATACAGGTCCTCTTCCCCGTCCTGCTCCAGCAGCTCCGCCGCCTGGGCCACGGTGTCCAGGCAGGTGATCTTGTCCTGAGGTACCGCCGAGCAGTCAAACCGCAGGGCCAGGTCGTTGACATACTTGCCGCACAGCACCACACGCTTGACATGGGGAGCAGCCAGCTGATCGAAGTCGATGTCCCACAGCCAGCTGGTCTCGCCGGTGAAGTATTTGCGGCTGATGGCGTCCACGATGACCAGTACCGAGCAGTCCTTGCCGGTGTCCTTGATATACCGCAGGTTGGTGTCGTAGGCCACCGAGTTCTCATGCTTGCTGGTGAGCAGGGTGCCGTGGTGCTTGCCCAGAGTGAAGGTGACCATCCGGCCGTTCTTCAGGATGTAGCTGCCCAGCACACTGGCGATGGTGGCCTTGTCCACCCCGCACAGCCGGCACAGGGACCAGGCCGCCAGGATGTTGTACACGTTGTAGATGCTGCGGAAGCTGAGGGCAATCTCGGTATCCCCGTCCAGCACCAGCTTGCCCTCCTTCAGGTCCAGGCCGGTGGCGGCAAAGTCGGGATCGTGGCGGTGGTGGCCGCAGGCGGTACAGCGGTAATGGCCCACCTGATTGTAGTGGTAAAGGGTGTACTCCATTTTCCCTTTACACACCGGACACCGGGCGCCGTCGTCATAGACCCCGTGATGCTCCTTGGTAGCCCCCTCCCAGGCCTCCAGGCCGAACCACTTCACCTTGTCGTGGCCCTGGGCGAAGCAGGACACCAGGGGATCGTCGGCGTTGAGCACCAGGGTGGTATCGTCGTGGATGGCGGGCAGGATGGCGTCATACACCCACTCGGGATGGCCGTTGCGGGTGAGCTGATCCCGGTACAGGTTGGTGATGACGAAGTGGGTGGGATGGAACCACTTGAAGCTGTAGCGGGCGTAGCGCTCGTCGCTCTCCAGCAGCAGCACGTCCCCCTTCATCTTCCCGCCCAGGGTGCAGTGGGTGAGGATGAGTGTGGTGACACCCTCGATCTGGTTGGAGCCCTCGGCGTTGTACACCACGTCCTTCCCCGCCGCACGCAGCACCGAGGCGATCATCTCCACGGTGGAGGTTTTGCCGTTGGAGCCGGTGACGGCGATGACGTAGGAGGGCAGCTTCACCCGCCGCAGCACGTCGGGGCACAGTTTTAAGGCAAATTGGCCGGGCAGGCTGCTGCCCTTCCCCACCAGCTTGCCCACGAAGCGCAGGATCTTGCACAAAATGATGGCCAGCATCATTCTCATGGACAGTTCACTCCTTGTTAAATGCGTATTTTATATTATATCCACCCCTATGGCAGGAAGTCAACGGCCTGAGGCGGATTGGCGGGGATTTTGTCATTCCCCCATTCCCCGCCGGGCGGATAAAAAAGAGACCGCCATCGGCGGTCTCTTTTCACAGGGCGGAACTTACTCCGCCAGGAACTTCTTCAGACGGGCCAGGCCCTCCCTGATGTTGTCCATGGAGGTGGCGTAGGACCAGCGGACGAAATTGGGCGCGCCGAAACCGGAGCCGGGCACCACGGCCACCAGGCCGTACTTCAGGAAGGCGTCGGCAAACACATCGTCGTTGGTGATCTCCACCCCGTGGATGGTCTTGCCGATGAGCTCGTTCAGGTTCATCATCACATAGAAGGCGCCCTCAGGCATGATGCAGCTGACGCCGGGGATGGCGTTCATCTCCTTGACGATGAAGTTGCGGCGCTCCTCAAAGGCCTTCTTCATGGTGAGCACCTCATCCTGGGGACCGCTGAGGGCGGCGGCGGAGGCCTTCTGGGAGATGGCCACCGGGGAGCCGGTGGAGTGGCTGACGTAGTTGGCCATGATCTTGGCGATCTTGGCGTTGGCGCAGGCGTAGCCGATGCGCCAGCCGGTCATGGCGTAGGCCTTGGAAACGCCGTTGATGAGGATGGTGCGCTCCTTGGCGTCCTCGCTGAGGGAGGCGAAGCTGGTGAACTCCCGGCCGTCGTACACCAGGCAGGCGTAGATCTCGTCGGAGATGACGTACAGGTCGGCCTTGGCACACACCGCCTCCAGAGCCTCCAGCTCCTCCCTGCTGTACATCATGCCGGTGGGGTTGGAGGGGTTGTTGAGGATGATGGCCTTGGTCTTGTCGGTGATGGCCCCCTCCAGCTTGTCGGCGGTGAGCTTGAAGTGCTCGTCCTCGGTGGCGGTGACCACCACGGGCACGCCGCCCACCATCTTGATGAGTTCAATGTAGCTCACCCAGTAGGGCGCGGGCAGGATGACCTCGTCGCCGGGGTTGACGATGGCCCGCAGAGCCAGGTACACCAGGTGCTTGGCGCCGCTGCTCACCACCACCTGGGCGGGCTTGTAGTCCAGGCCGTAGTCGGCCTTCATGCGGTCGCACACCGCCTGACGCAGCTCCACGGTACCGGCTGCGGGGGTGTAGCGGGTCACATTGTTCCGGATGGCGGCAATGCCCGCCTCCTTGATGGCGTCGGGGGTATCAAAGTCGGGCTCACCGGCGCCGAAACCGATGACGTCGATGCCGTCGGCCTTCATCTGCTTGAACATGGCGTCAATGGCCATGGTGGTGGACGCCTGGACGGCCTCCGCGATCCTGGACAGCTCTTTCAATGGAATCTCTCCCTTGTATCCGTTTTCTTGACATATTATATGCGTCGACTTGCAGAATTGCAAGTCCTTATTTGAAAAACTTCCGGGTTTTTGAATGAGCACAAACCTCAAAATGCAAAATGGACTGCCGGTCAGCAATGAACACAACCACCAGCGAAGCTGGTGGTTGTCACTATGCGGGCATAGCCCTCTGTTCCTCGCGGACGCGTGCAACGCGTAATACGGTCTGCCAGCTGCGTAAGGACTGTTACTTG